>DAHWHT010000034.1 GCA_027335515.1 Clostridia bacterium | reverse complement strand
CTCGAACGTGATGCGCTCGTATCGATCCAACACAGGGGCACGTGCCGCCAGACCGCGTGCGCGGTCGCGGACCTCCAGCGGAACGTGGCTGACCTCGTAGCGGCCGGGCTCTCGTTCTCGCACCCGGCCGCCAAGGAGCCGCAGGGCCTCGCGCCAGAACGACCCGACATGGTGCGGCTGTAGGCGCTGCGCACCGGCGCGGAGCATCCGCTCCCGCACATCCTGGACGGCCGCCGCGTCCATGCCAGCCCCGACCAGTCCCTGTTCCGCAGCCAGGGCCTTGATCCGCTCCAGATCGGTGATCTGCTCGACCTCCGCCCGCAGGCGGCCAGCCACCGCCGGGTCGTCCCCGTGGCGGATGGCCTCGATGAGCAGGTCGCGCAGGCTGTGCTCCCGGAAGGCCTGCCCAAGCACGTCGAAAACGTAGCCGGGCAGGGCATGCCGTTCGGCTTCCAACTTGTAGAGGAGAGTCCCGAACACGTCGGCCTCGCGGGTCTCCAGTGCGAGGAGGCTCCACATGTGGCAGGGCTGGTCCTGACCGATGCGGTGGACACGGCCGAATCGCTGCTCCAATCGGTTGGGGTTCCAGGGTAGATCGTAGTTGACGACCAGATGCGCCCGCTGCAGGTTGACGCCCTCGCCCGCGGCGTCGGTGGCCACCAGGATCCAGGTCTCCGGGTCTTGCTGGAAGCGCTCCTCGATCAGTCGGCGCGCATGCCGGTCCATCCCGCCCTGGATGGTGACGACGGCCTGCGGTCGGCCGAGGAGGTCCCGGATCCGGTCCGCGAGGTATCCCAGGGTGTCACGGTGCTCGGTGAAGATGATCAGTTTGTGCCGGCGGCCGTCGGTACCAAGCATTAGCGGGTCCTTCTGCAGCAGCGTGGAGAGCTGGGTCCACTTGCTGTCGAACCCGCTCTGGCGCACGCCGGCCGCCTGCGCAATCAGCCCCTCCAGGGCCGTCACCTCCGCGGCCAGTTCTGCCACCGTGCGCGCGGCGGTGGCACCGGCCGCGACCTCCTCCTCGCCCTCCTCGCGCTCTGCGGCCGTGTCGTCATCCTCGTCGTGGTTCTCGTCATCGGGGAGAGGGCTTGTCGAAGGGGCCGAGCGAACCCTGTACGTGCGCTGCGCCTCGCGCAATTCCGCCTCCAGCCGCTCCTTACGGCGGCAGAGCGTGCGGTAGATGGCCTCCGGGGAGGATGCCAAGCGGCGCTGCATGACCGTTAGCGCCAGCCCAACGATCTGCCCCCTGCGCGCGTCTCCTTCGGCTCGCAGGCGGTCTGCGCGCTGCATCTGCTCGCGGACATACGCCGTCACGGCGCTGTACAGGGCGTTCTCCTCGGGGGACAGCCCGTAGCCCGCAGTGTGTGCCACGCGCGGGGGGAACAGGGGCGTGCTGTCGAAGCGCACCAACTGCTCCTTGCTCATGCGGCGCATCAGATCGGCCACGTCGGGCCGCCGATCCCGCTGAACGCGCCCCTCGAAACGGTCGGCGTCGAGCAGGCCGAGGAATCCGTAGAACTCCTCATCCTTGCCGTTGTGCGGAGTGGCGGTCAGCAGGAGGAAGTGCCGCGTCCGCTGGGGCGCGCCGAGCATTTCCCCAAGCTGTCGGCGTTTCGTCTTTCGCACCTCGGCACCCTGCCAACGCAGGGACATCTTGTGCGCCTCGTCGACCACCACCAAGTCCCAGTCGACCTGCTCCAACGACGGCCGGAGGCCGTCCAGATTGCGGGCCAAGTGGTCCATGCGGGCCAGCAGCAGGTCGTGTCGCAGAAACGGGTTGCCCCCGGCGGCCTGCACGTCTGGACCGAAAAGGCGGAAGTCCAGGCCGAACTTCTCCTCCAGTTCAGCCTGCCACTGTAGCACCAGGCTGCCGGGGCAGACCACGAGGCATCGGCGCAGGTCGCCCCGGAGCAGCAACTCCTTGATGAGCAACCCGGTCATGATGGTCTTGCCGGCGCCGGGGTCGTCGGCCAGCAGGAAGCGCAGGGGTAGCCGCGGGAGCATGTCGCCGTACACGGCCGTGATCTGGTGGGGCAGGGGCTGGACCTGGGAGGTCGTCACCGCGAGATAGGGGTCGAAGAGGTGGGCCAGCCGGATGCGTTGTGCTTCGGCGGCGAGGCGGAAGGTCGCGCCATCGGCGTCCAGCGGCCAGAGCCTGGCTTCGTCCAGCAGACGGAGCCGGTCCTCGTCGCCGCGCAGCAGGATGCGGTCGGCCAGCGCGCCCGCCGCGTCGCGATAAACCACGGTCGCGGCGCCCGTGCCGTGCCACTGCACCTGGACCACGGTGGCCGGTCCGTCTGCCGACAGGCCTTCGACGGTGGCCCCAACCCGCAGGTCTTCGAGCCTGACCATGGACGCCTCCTTCGGTGCCTCCGTCGGCTGGAGTGACGCCGCATGGCAGGCTTTGGCTGAACGGGCGTCGAATCCTGCCGAAGCAAGCGGGACCGGTCGCCTCTGGCCTTGGCGGGTGGCCGCTGAGGCCTGGGGTCCCGCAGCGACGATGGAAGACCCTGATCCCATTGACCGCAAAGCCGTACGGATCTGCGGGCGCATAAAAGCCATGCGCCGCTTGGTAGGCACGACCCCGCGTTGGTGCACCTTGAGAGGTCGTCCTGCGAAGAGGGTGGGCCGGCCCCGTCTCTACCTCTCCCCTTGGCGCCGCGCCGGCACGTCCGGGAGTTGCTCGGGCCACCACTCCAGGAGCGCCGCTCACCGGCCGCCGAACCTCTGGCGCGGGGGGGGCCCCTTGGCGCCGGATGGCGTCCGCCTAACCCGTCCGCGCGGATCGCCCCAGGAGCGCGGCCGCGTCGGCGGCGGAGAGGAGCGGGGCGGAGAGGACTCTCGAACCTGCACGGCGCGGTACCTCCCTTGTGGCCACTATACGGCATGACGCATAAGGCCAACCACGGACAGTCGAGCCACCATCGTCGGAAAAGTGGCAGGAGGCGGCATTAGGAGACCGAAAGGCCCCCGCGTGCGACCCGAGACGAGAAAGGCGGGTGGTCGGTGTGCCGGTCGCTGTCGTACTGCATTCGCAGGCTGGTGTCGAGTTGTTCCACCTATTCCCGGGTCTGCCTCGTAGCCAACCCGTGTCGTTTCAGTGTTTGGAAGGGGATCTTCAGGAGACGGCTGCGGGGCTCATCGTGTCAGCCGAAGCCACCATGACGGCAACAGCAACCGGCGCGGTCGGAAAGATCAATGGCCGCGTACTGATTCCATGGCGGCTTGTTAGCTGCTGTTTCCATTACCAGAGCAGCGACGATGTACCTACGCGGTCAGAGCAGCGGCCGATCGGATTCCGTCCCCCAGAGAAAGACAATGCCGAGGTCGCCTCGTCCAGCTAGGAGGCTGTGGGAGGTAGCTGACTTTCCACCCGTGACTTACACATGTGGTTGACCACAGAGTGGGGCCCCACCGCCGCTCGTGGGTCATGCGAATACTCAAACCGCCTACAGGGGCCCGGCGGCTGGTTGGCCGCCGCCGGGCCCCGTTTTCCTGGGTTCAATCCCTCGGGTAATCGAAAGACATGGCCATTCGTGGGGCTCGGTTGGAGGACCAAGTTACTTCACCGCCGCAAAGCCGTGGAGAGGCGCCCACTGTAGATCGTCGGTCGGGTCAAGGCTTTGAATGAATTCTCGCCCCAGAAGGACAAACCGAAAGACGGCGTGCCCCGCGATCCACGGACACCCTATAACAATGAGCTTCTCTGTACCTATTTGTGACCGATGCGCCCATGGGATGAACGCTCTACGCAGAGGGGCACGGGCATTGTCGACAAATCTACCTCCGTCGACCTTGACGGGCTGTGAGTGGTCGATGACAAACTGGTTATGTTGTGCTTGCCAGACAGTGAACTCCACCACCAACTTAGATAGGTATGCGCTCACCAACCATGGCTTGAAGGGCTCCTTTTCTTGGTAACTTATCGACAGAGTGCTGTTCCCCGGGCCCACCGTTACCCTCAGAGGCGATTCATCGGCATAGCTAATCGTCAAGTTATGACCAAATGTCCCCTCGTTTACAAGGCTGTATCCCTGACCCTCTAGTTTAGATATCTTCCCTCTTCTGGTTCGTATCCCAA
>DAHWHT010000021.1 GCA_027335515.1 Clostridia bacterium | reverse complement strand
GCGGTGGTGGTGGTGGTGGTAGCAGGTCAACGCTCGCGATGAGTCTTGGGACCCTTAGGAAGGCACTTGCGGGTCAAGCACTCCAGCGGGTCCTGGAGGACCGGGGTGGCGCCAACTGCCTGAGCCATGGCGACATCGTGGGCGAGACGGTCGCCGACGTGCATGTACCCCTTGGCGCGTACTCCCAGGGCGGCGCATGTCGCCACGTAGATACGCGGATCGGGGTTTGTCTACACCTGCTGTCTGGGAATCGGTGCTGGCGGCAAGGCAGTGGGCGATGCCAGGGGTCTCCAACGTGCTGCGCAGGGTGCGTTGTCAGTTGGAGACAACGCCGAGCACGACGCCCCGATGCGCAAGAGCGTCGAGGACATAGGGGACATCCGGGTTCACGACCCTCGCAACTTGGGATCTGGGGTGCTGCCTGCCGGATCCGCTCAAGGAGTTCGTCGATATCCCCCACGACGCCGGCGGCGCGAAGACCGGCGAGGTTGCGGGCGCGGACCACTCCCGGAGCGTGAACCCTGCGGATGTGCTCAGAAGTCGCCCCCACCGGCCCGCTCGAAACTGCGCAGAAAGAGGCGGCTGACCGCGATATAGACGACCAACGCCGGTGCGGTGACCAGGACGGCTTCGGCCATGATCACTGAAACGTTGTAGCGGGCGAAGGACGAGGCGGCCGGGTTGGCCAGGATCGCGCTGACGGCGTTGGCAAAGCTCAGGGGCAACGTGGTGAATCGGCCATTGAGAAACATGGCGGGCTGGAAATAGGCGTTCCAATGCCAGACAAAGGACAGCACCGCCGTGACGGTGACCGCGGGGCCGACCAGCGGTAGCATCAGGCTCCACCAGATGCGCCAGGGCCCGGCTCCGTCCAGCTGGCCCGCCTCCTCGATGTCTCCGGGAAGCGCCGCATACACCTGCCGGAAGAGCAACAAAAAGAGCCCCCCGCGCAGACCTTGGCCGAACAGACCTGGCACGGTCAGGGGCCAGGGCGTGTTGATCCAGTGCAGGCCGACGTACGTCCGATACAGCGCCACGATCACCGTCTCCGGTGGAACGATCAGGGTCAGGATCACGAGGCCCAGGATCAGAGGGCTGCCGCGAAAAGACGTGCGGGGCCGCCCCAGGCCGTAGCCGATGGTCGCCGCGGCGGCGACCTGGCTCAGCGTTCCAAGCACGGCGACGGCTAGAGTGTCCAGGAAGGCGGGTGCGTAACTCAGGCCGGCCCAGGCCGCGACGTAGTTCGCCCAATCCGGATGCACCGGGATCCAGGTGAGGAGCGGGTTCAGATACTCCGGTACCGATTTGAGCGAGGTGCTGACCAAAAACAGGAGCGGGTACGAGAGCGTGAAGGCGAAGATGGCCAACAGGGCATAGATCACCAGCGTCAGCGGCAGCCGGCGCAGGCGGAACGTGCCCAGACGACGGACGAGCCGCGCCGCGATCGGTGCTTGCGCCGTGCCTCCCCAGGATCGCACCATCCGGATTCCGTCCCCTCCCATCTCAGCGCCGCCGTTCCAAGGCCGCGATCAGCACCGCCAGGATGGCGAAGATGCCGACGAAATACAGCCAGCCGGCCGCAGAGTCGTAACCGGGATGCAGGTTGAGGAACTGCGCCACCAGGTAGTGCATCATCGGGTTGGTGGCGCCCGTGAACGATGCGATAACCGAATACACCACCGTCACGGTCAGCGTCGGGCGCAGCAGCGGCAGCGTCACCCGGTGCAGGACCTGCCAGGCGTTGGCGCCGTCCACCCGGGCGGCCTCGTAGACCGTGCGCGGCAGCGCCTGCAGCCCGGCCAGGAGCAGGAGGATTTGGATGCCGGCATGCCACATGACGACGGTGATGTCCGCCAGCAGGCGTACGATTTGCGTGGCCAGCAGCGGACCGACGGTGGCGGCGAGCAGGCTGGCCTCGGTCGGGCTGACCAGTTTGGGTGCGCCACCGAAGGTGACGATCTGGGACACCACGGCCGAGGACCCGATCGCGAAGGGAATGAAGAAGATGGTCTTGAATAGGGTCCCGCCAACCAGGCGTCGGTCCAACAGGAGCGCCATGGCGAGGGCGAAAACCACGACCAGCGGTACCTGGCCGCCCGTGTGCAGGAAGCTTCCCAGCAGGATCGCCACATAGCGGGCGCTGCCAAACAGCGCCTGCCGATAGTTTGTCAGGCCGACCCAGTGTGTCCCGGGGCCGACGATGGCGACGTGCTGGAAGCTTTCGATCAACGATAGCCCGAGTGGATAGGCGGAAAAGGCGACGAAGCCAATAATCCACGGAAGGACGAAGGTGAAACCGGCCCGAGACCAGCGCCGGCGCAGGGTTCCTGGGCGCATCCGCCTGGTCGGGGCCGGCATGGCGGTCAACGCGTTCCCCCTCCAACCCACAGCGCCGATGCGGCCGGCACGGTGCGGTGGTCGACGCGCGCGGGGTGCGCAGTCGTGTTGACGAGCAACGTGCGCCCCGGGTGGGTTCCCCCGCCAAACCGCGTCCAACTGACGCCGGGCGCGACGACGTGGTAACCGGTCAGGCGCAGCCCCGACACGCGGGCCAGTTGGCGGCTGGCCTTTGCGGCCCGCTGTGCCAGCGGCAGCCAACGACGGTAGCCCAGGGCGAAGTATGGATTCGGCTGCAGGGTGGTCAGGGATCCGGGTCCGGCGGCGCTGAGTTCCAACGCGGGCGCGGCGCCGACGGCCTCGGCCGCCAGTATGGCGCGATCCGGGTTCGCGCTGTAGTTCACCGGGGCGGTGACATAGGGGAGGGTGCCGTGGACGGTCATCTCCCACAGGGGCGTCATGCCGGTCTCGAACGGCAGCCCGCCGTCGCGGAGCGGCGCGTCCAAGACGGTGCCGCCGGCCGGGAAGAGGTAGGCGTTGCCACCCTGAACCTGTAGTGCCCCGGCGCGGCGGGCCGCCATGGCGGCCGCCCGCCAGTAGCGGCTCAGGCTGGTCCCGCCCTCGAGTGTTTGGGCCGGCAGGTTGCGTCCGATGGCGAGCAGGGCCAGGCCCATCGGACTGGTCGACCGCGCCAGCCCCGCAAGCGTGGCGCGCACCGAGCCCAATGTGGCGGCACCGTTCAGCAGGTAGTGGCCGGTGGCGCGGTGTTCCAGGGGCAGGTGATCGGGCAGGGTGAGCACCTGCGTCCAGGGGGAGAAGCCGCCGTGGCGTGCAAACGCGTCGATCGGATCGATGGCGGGCAGAATGCGGTCACCATAGGCTTGCGCCCGGGCCTCCAGCCGCGCCAGGCCGGCGGGGCCGCCCAACCGCGCCGAGGCGGACCCGTCGGCGGGCGCGTCCGTGGGGTAGCCGCCCGGCATCCAGCCGAGCAGGGTGGCGTCCACCGGTCCGACGTTGGCCCGGTGCAGGGCGGCGAGGATGTGCCCGGCCTGGGCGAAGGTGGTCAGGGGTACGGTGCGCAGGCCACCGGGCGCCGGCACCGCAACCGCCATCAGCAGGCGTATGTGCAGGGCCCCCCGCGTCGGCCGCCGGGTTGCCGCCAGGGTGTCGACCGCCTGCAGGGAATGGCGCCACGCCGCCGCCACCCGGGCGCCGGTGGTGCCGGAACCGCCAAGGGAGCGGAGGAAGGTGTAGCGCACCTCCAGGGTGTGGTGGATTCGAGTCGGCGTGTAGGCAATCGTCGCCGTGAACTGGTTGACATAGGTTTGATACGGCCGCCGCAGCCGAAAGGCGAAGCGGATGCGGTTCAGGGCCGCGGTGTCCCCGGCGGGCAGCCCGTGGACGGTCGCCAGCGAGGCCCCCTGCGTGGCCACGGCCGCCACGGCCGCCGTGCCGTGCGCCACACCGAATGCGGCCAGATTGGCATGGGGCCGGCCGCGCGACTGCCAGGGCAGGAGGCCTGAGCCGTAAACGCGCGCGGTGTAGCCTGCGGTGTAGGGACCAGCCGGATCGGACCCCGCGACGCTGGCCCCGGCACCGTCGGGCAGGAGCAACGTCCCCGGGCCCTGCGGGAACGCGGCGAAGTAGGGCAGCGGCAGGACCTGGGCCACGCGCGCCCCGTGGGGCTGGCGCACGATCCCCCCCGGCGCCAGGCGCCAGACGAGGCTGTTGCCTTGCAGCACGTAGTCCACCGTGATCGCCAGACCATACCTCTGCAACTGGTACGTGACCGCCGCCCCGCCCGGCAGGTTTCGCACCTGCACCTGGCGGTCGGTACCGGCGGCGTCCACGGGGGACAGGTGGTTGAAGGCGGTGTTGACCACCTGCAGCGTGAAGGCGGAGTCCAGGGCCTGCCGCCAGCCGGATCCACCGGGAAACCCGGTGGCGCGGCTATCCCAGAAGCGGCGGGCCGAGCGCTGCCAGACGGCGATTTGGCCATCCGTCGGGTCTATGAAGAGCACCAGTGCCTTGGTGGCGGCGATCGGCCGGTAGCCGACGGGGGCGGTGGGGATGGTGGTCGTCGCCAGGGCGGCAACACCCGTCGGGCTCAGGGCGGAGGGCGCGGCCGCAGCCGGCAGGGAAATGGAAGGCACGCTCGCGCCACAGCCGGCGGTGGCCAGCAGGAGGACTATCGCCATCGCCACGCTCCGTCCGTCGATTCGGCCGCGCCGCTGCGCCGACGGCCTCACAGGGGTCGCCAGCCCAGGGCGGTCAGTTCACGCGACACCTGGTGCAGGAACTGTCCGAACTGGCCGGTGAGGCCGAGAACGACGACCGAGGCGAAGGCCATGCCGATCATCGCCAGGGACCCCCAGACCACGGTGCGGGTCACCTCGCGCCCCGCGAAGTCGTGCAGCGCGATCACCTGTTGCAAAAAGAGCCAGGCGATCCACACCACCTCCACCAGATGAAAGAACCCGTACACGCCGGCATCCCCTGGCACGAGCACCCGCGAGAGCAGCGCGACGGGAATGCCCAGCAGGCAGTACGGCAGCAGGCACAGCAGCGAGACCGACCAGACTTCGTGCAATCGTCCCTCGCCGCCGAGCACGTCCGCCATGCCGTAACTGGCGAGCGTCCAGGCGCCTAGGGGCAGGAATGTCTCCAGCGCGAGTGCCCCCGGTTGCCAGGGGGCGGCTCCGGCCGGCCGGAAGGCGTATCCGGTCCAGAGCTGGCTTGCGATCCGCACCGCGAACAGCCAGATCATGAGGGCCAACGTCTCCGTCGTGCCGACGGGCCGTTCCCACTTGACGGCGTAGAACTCCTCGCGTGCCCGGCCCAGCACGCCTCCGATCCGCCGGAGGAAGGTCAGCGGATGGTACTCCCAAGGCCAGCGCCGTTCGCCCACGTCCCAGGCCCAGGCCCAAACGCGCCGGCTGAAGCGCCACACGCCCACAATCGCGGCCACCACCACGCCGACGGCCAGAAACAGCCAGCCGAAGGCCGCGCGCACCCGACGCAATTGCAGTGCGGAGTGGGCCTGTTGGTAGCCGCTGCGATCGCGCGCCGCTTTCAACCGCGCCATCGCCCGGCGGGGGTGGCAGGCGGCCAGGTCTGCTTGGCCAAGGCCGCGCAGCGCGAGGGGGTAGGCTGCGTCCGCGGCGAGTACGGTGCGCCAGCCGCTCGCCGCCTGGCGGTAGTGGCCCGCGACATACAGGCGGCTCGCCTGGCGCACCAAGCGGCCGAAGCGGGTGGGCGCGAACCGCTGCACGGTGCCCAGGCGGCGATCGAGGGCATAGATCGTCCCGTTGTGCCCTGCCGCCAGGGCGGACAGACTGCCGAAGCGACCACGTCGTGTGCCGCGGCCGCCGATGGCGAACAGGGGTGCGCCCTGCGGGTCGTACATGAAAATGCGTTCCCCGTTGGTGTCGGCGGCGGCGATGAAGCCGTGGGCGCTGACCGCTATCGGGCCGAAGCGGGCGACCTGGGGCACCAGACCCTGGTAGCGGGTGTAGCCATAGTTGGTGCTGGACCCGCCGGGCAGGGTGTTGCCCCCACCCACGGGCGAGAGTCTGCGGATCTGGTCCACCTGGCGGTAGGGGTTGGTCACATACACAAATCCCCCCGGCCCGACCGCCACGCCTCCGGGAGCGGAGGGGTAGATCGGAACCAACTGCGCGCGCTGGGCCCGGGTCAGCAAGGCCCGTTCCAGGACCTGCAGCGGGCCGACGCTTGGGGGGCTGGCCGCGGTGAATCCCAGGAAGTGTCCCGCCAGGGTGAAGGCCAGCAGGCCCTGGTATGT
>DAHWHT010000331.1 GCA_027335515.1 Clostridia bacterium | reverse complement strand
GCTTCGCACCGCGGCGCGGGAATTCCTGGGCGCGTAATCCGACGCTCGCAGAGGAAAGCGCAGGCGCGGCCGGCCATCGCGGGAGGAGCGCCCGGGCGCCGAGAGGAACCGCCGCCTGATCTGCGAACCCAACGACGGATGGCGGGGACGACCCCGCGAGGGAGGGACCCCATTGGCCGCAGCCACGACGACCGCGCCCCGCTGGAAGACGAGTGTCGGCATCTGGGCCTTCGGACCGGCAGGCACGCGCTTTGTGCCCGGCGGCTATCACCCCGAGTTGGCGGGCGTTCCCGTCGCCGAGCGGGTGCACCGCGCCGTCGCCGGCCTCGGCCCACTGGTGCACGGCTATGAGTTCCATTACGCAAGCGAGATCACGGCGGACAACCTGGCCGATATCCAGGCCGCGCTCGGCCCGGAGCACGACATCTACTGCATCTGCTACGGGCTGGTGCCTCAGGCGCGCTTCAAACTCGGATCCCTGTGCAACCCCGACCCAGGCCTGCGCGCCCAGGCCCTGGCGCACCACCGGGAGGCGATCGACCTTGCCGCCAAGGTCGGGGCGCGCTACATCATCTGGCGCGGCAACGAAGGCTACAACTACAACCTGATGCGCGACTACGCCACCACCTGGGGCCACTTCCTCGAAGGTCTGGCGGCCGTCATCGAGCACGCGCGGCAACGCGGCGTGCCGGTGTTCCTGGAGCACAAGAACTCCGAACCGGCCATGCAGATCCTGATGCGCAACGTCGGCATGGCCCTGTTCATCATCTACAAGCTGCAGTCGCTGGGCGGCGACGTCGCGCACGTGCAGGACAACATGGACTGGCAGCACCTGATCATGAACAACGAGCCCCTGGGTGAGTTCGCCGCCCTGCTGCTGCGCGAGGGGCGCATGGGCCACCAGCACGCCAACTCCGGCTGGGGGGCCTTCGACGACGACAACATGACGGGGGCGTCCTTCCTGGAACAGACCATCGACCTGGCGCGCGTGCTGGCGTCGGGCGGCTACCAGGGGCGCATCGGCTTCGATCTCTACCCCTACACCGAAGACCCGGTGGCCGCCGTGCGGCGGTCGGTGCTGCAGTGGGAGTTCCTGGCCGATGTCGCCCGCCGCATCGATCCCGCAGCCCTGGCCGAGGCGCAGGCGGCCGCCGACGCCGTCGGTGCCTACACCGCCCTGTTTGCCGCCCTGGGGCTGACGCCCGAGTTTGAGCGGCGCGTGCTGGAGGACTACCGCACCCGCTGACGAGCCGATACCGGAGAGGAGATCCCGATGGCCGACCTGACCGCCCGCGCCGCCGAAGCAAACGTCAAACTGGGCCGACTGCGGGCGCTACTGCGCACGCGCACGGCCCAGGCCCTCGTCCTGACCCGCTCCGCCAATTTCGCCTGGCTTTCCGGTGGCGGCCGCGCCTTCATCGGTGCCGCCGCCGAAACGGGCGCCGCCTGGCTGATCGTCACCCCCGACGGGGTGCGCGTCGTTTCCAGCAACATCGAGGCCATGCGGCTGCGCGCCGAAGAACTCTACGGTCTGGATTGGGAGTTCACCGCCGTCCCCTGGTGGGAGACCGGCGGAGTCGCCGCGGCCGTCGAGCGCCTGCTGCCGAAAGACGGACGGCTGGCCGACGCATCCCTGCCCGGAACAACCGATGTGGGCGCGGAACTCGTCGAACTGCGCACCCGGCTGGAACCCGAGGAGCAAATCCGCGCCGCCAGCCTTGGACAGGCGCTCGCCGTCGCCCTGGAGGCGTGCTGCCAGGCGATCCGCCCGGGAGAGACCGAGGACGCCATCGCCGGCCGCCTGGCCGAAGGCTGTCTGGCCCGCGGCATCGAGCCGGTCGTCCACCTGGTCGCCGCCGATGAACGGGCCCTGACCCGGCGCCACCCACTGCCCACCGGCCGGGTGGTGCGCCACCTGGCCCTGGTGGCGGCCTGCGGCATGCGCGACGGGCTGGTGCTCTCGGCAAGCCGCCTGGTGCATTTCGGCCAACCGGCCGCCGGCCTGGTGCGCCGTTGGGAGGCCGCCGCCGAGGTCTCGGCGGAGATGATCGCCGCCACCGTCCCCGGCGCGACCGCCGGCGATGTCCTCGCGGCGGCCCAGGCCGCGTATGCCCGCCTCGGTTTTGCCGACGAGTGGCGCAACCACCACCAGGGTGGACTCGCCGGGTATGCCGCCCGCGAGTCCCGCGTCACGCCCGGAAGCACGGCTCCGATTCACCCGGCACAGCTGTATGCGTGGAATCCGTCGCTCTCCGGAGCCAAGAGCGAGGACACCGTACTGACCACGGCCGCGGGCGAGCCGACGAACCTGACGCAGACCGCAAGCTGGCCGCTGCGCGCGATACGCACCAGCGGCGGCGCCACCGTGCGCCGCCCGGAGGTCCTGCTGCTGTAGGGGGGGGCGCGCATGGTCCGGGCCGGTCGGCGGCGGACGGCCTGGGCCGCGCGGCGCCGCGACCACGTTGGCCGGCGGGTGCCCACCGCTGACCGCCGCGCCCCCCGGTGCGGCTCATCCGCGGGCCGGCACCCACGGCGGGCGGGTCACCGGCGCCACGTATTGATACAACCATGCCAAAAAGGCGGTCGGGGCGATGCCGGCCTCGCGCAGCCGGGCGCCGTACGCCGGGTCCACACTGACCGCCAGGGCGTCGAGCCCACCGCCGGGCGGGGCATACTTCGTCCGCATCAGGGCGCGAATCACCACCATGTTGTCCATGGCCGTCGGGTGCGGCTGGCGGCGCAACCAGGCGGCCGGCACGGGAACGGTCAGGTTGGCGTTGAGCAGATTGCCCGCCTGGTCGCGCAGGCTGAAGATGCACACCGCCCCCGGTGACTGGCTCGTGTAGCCGCACTGGCTGCGGTCAATCGGCACACTGCCCAGGGCGGTCGTCTCCGGATTGGTCGTCGCCGGCGGTGGGCTGTTGCCGACGGCGCGCAGCAACCGCGCCGGCAGCAACCCGTGCCCCGCGGCAAACACCAAGCCGCCCAGCACCGCCCCCGCCGTCACCCCGGCGGCAAGCACCAACAGCCCCAACGTGCGGCGCTCATCGGACGCTCCCCCCGGTCCCACCGTCCGTGCCACAGCCCCACGCCTCTTTGCGACCCCTTGGCCGACCGCGTCCCCGGCCGGGAACGTCCGGCCGCTCGCCGTCGTCCAACCAACGCAGTGTACCACCCCGGCAGACGCTCCTGCCGGCAACACCGCCCGGCCGCCGCGACACGTTGACGCCGGCCGCGCCAGGCGCGAGACTACAACGACGGGCCGCGCCGCGCCGGCGGCCCGGGACGAGGGAGGCGATCGGTTGCCCGCGGAGCATCGCTCCGGCTGGCAGGAACTCTGGGAGACGGTGCGCGCCATCCTCCTGGCTGTCCTCGCCGCCCTGCTCATCCGGCAGTTTGTCGTCGAGACGTATCGCGTCAACGGCATCTCCATGGAACCGACCCTGCAGAACAACGAGCGGTTGTTGGTCAATAAGTTCATCTACCGGTTCACATCGCCGCAGCCCGGCCAGATCATCATCTTCCACCCGCCGCTGCCCACGCCCGCACAGATGGCCAGCGGCACCTTCCACGGTACGGACACGTGCCACATGGCCATCCCGAGCAACGAAAACTTCGTCAAGCGCGTCATCGCCGTCGCCGGCCAGACCTTCGCGATGCGCAACGGCGTCGTCTACATCAATGGCCACGTGCAGCCGGAGCCGTGGCTCCCAGCCGCCTGGCGCGACCACTACACCACGGTGCATCCGAGCCAGGTGACCATCCCGCCCGGCGACATCTGGGTCCTGGGAGACCACCGGGCCGCCAGTCTGGACAGCCGCTGCTTCGGACCCGTGCCCATCTCGTCGATCAAAGGCGAGGCGATGCTGGTCTGGTGGCCGCTGGGAAACTTCCGTATCCTGAAGCCCTGAGGGGCTGTGCGGCACGACCGCGGTAGGCCGGCGCGCGGCTGCGGCACGGGCAGGGACACCGCGGTCCCGACCCGAGGACGAAAGCTGGGGGCCTGCGGCCATGGGGTTGCACCGCCGCAACCGGCAACGCGGCCCCGGCCGGCCGGAGCTCCGCGCAAAGGGGGTGCCGCCTTGCCTCCGGCGCAGGCCGCCCCCCTGCCTGGACTGGAGCGTGACGAGCACCGCGGCCGCCCCATCGCTGCGGCGCGCGTTTGGGCCGCGGGGCCAAGGAGCACGCACCCGGTCGGCAACGCCGCCGGCGCGACCGCGTGGCGAGACCAGCCACGGGCCCCGCGGTCCCGGCACCCGTCCTACGTTCGCGCCAAGGGAGGGAGGCGTGGCCCTTCCGCCGGCCGAAGGCCGGGGGCACCGCAGGGCCGCGCCAAAGGTGGATGAACGCCGGGGGACCACCGGACGATAAGGACCAGACACCGGGACCGATCCGACTGCCGCGGGCGGCAGCGGGCCCGGCCGTCCGTCGGCGCGGCTGGACGGTCGCGGCCCTGGTCGTGCTCTTCGCCGCCGTCTTCTACTTCGGCACGCGACCACCGGCCCTGCACGTCCGCTCGGCGCCGCAGCCGCGTTGGGGCAAGCTCACCTTGGCCCAGGTGGCTCGAAGCGGCGCCCGGGCCGCCGGCGAAGCCCATCCCCGCCACGCCACCTGGATGTTCGGCTACCGAAACCAGATCCTGGCGGCGCTGACGGGGCACGCCGGCCAGAGCAGCGAGGCCGAGTATGTGGTGGTTTTGCACGGCACCTTCCACGGCGCGTCAGGCGGCTCACACACCGTGACGGCACTACCGGGCTCGGCGTCGCAGGGCACGCGCCTGATCCTGCTGGTGCGGGCCTTTGACGGGCGGCTGCGCGACCAGTGGCTCGGCAACCGGGTTCCCACCGCCCTTGGGCAGGTCGGCATCGTGCGGTCGCTGAACCTGGGCGGTCTGCCCTTCGGCCTTTGAGCGCGTCGCCACGCCCGGCCCTCCCCGGCGGCCGCCCCTACCCCACCTTGCGGGCGCTGCCGGCCAGCAGGCGCAGGACCGGAAAGGGGGCGGCCACCTCCTGCCATTCCACCGCGGCAAAGCCGGCCTGCCTCAGCGTCTCGCCGGTACGGCGATCCAAGCGGCAGCCGCCGGCCATGGCCGCCCACGGCCGCGCCAGCCGCTGCTGCCAGCGCCCCCCGGCCCCCTCGGCCCGAACGTGCTCCAAAAAGCGGAGGCTGCCTCCGGGCCGCAGGACGCGCCGCGCCTCGGCCAGGGCCCCGGCGGGATCCGCCACCGTGCACAGCACCAGCGAGACCACCACCGCATCCAGGCTTTCGTCCGGGAGCGGCAGCGCCTCGGCGGGCGCCCGCACGAAGGTGACGCGCAGACCGAGCCGTTGGGCCCGGCGGCGCGCCCGGACCAGCATGTGCGGGTCCGGTTCGGCGGCGTGCAGGTCCAGCGAGGGCTCAAGGAGGCAACGCGCCGCGAAAAACGGGAAGTTCGCACCCGTGCCGGCGCCCACATCCAGCACCGCCCCGCGCAGGCCGTCCACCAAACCGCGGCGCAGCGCGGCGAGCGGGCCGCGCTCGACCCCCGCGCTAGCCAAGTCGTACAGGGCGGCAAAGACCGGGTGCCCCGTCCCCGCCACGGGCGTCCCCTCCCGGCGGCTTCACAGTCCCCAGTGTTCGCGCAGATAGCGCCGGCTCATCTCCGAACTTTCCAGCGGGGTGCGGGCCGTGCGGTCCTGCTCCACCACCACAAGCGGCAACCGCAAATCCACGGCCGCCTGGCGAATGCCGTCCCAGTCGAGGCGACCGGCGCCGATCTCTCCGAAGCTGGCGTCGGCCAGCATGTCCTTGAGATGGAGGTAGCCGATCCGCTCGCCGAGCAGCCGGATGATCGCCACCGGGTCCTGTCCGCCGCGCTGGACCCAATACGTGTCCAGATTCAGATGCACGTTCTGCGGGTCGGTGTTGCGCAGGATATGGCCGAGCCCAAAAAGGTCGTGCACGATCTCATGCGCGTGGTTGTGGTAGCAGAGGGTAATTCCGTTGGCGCGGCAACGGGCCCCGGCTTCGTCGAGCGAGCGGGCCACCGCCCGATACTGGGCGGACGTCGGATAATCCTGACCGCTGCAGGCCAAAAAGCGCGCCCCCGTCTTTTCCAGCCAGCGCAGGTGGCGATCCAGATCCGTCGCCAGGGCCCCCGTGCCGATGTGGCTCGCGACCACCCGGAGGCCGTTTTCGCGCAACTCCGCCAGGGCCGCGTCCACCTCGCCGTCCGCCGGCGGGCTGAGTTCCACCCCCGCATACCCCGCCGCGGCCGCCTCCGCAAGAACCGCCGCGCGATCGTTGGCCCTGCGCTGACCCCATACGATCAGTTGGAGCCCGAGTTGCATCCCGCCATCCGCCATCGTGCGCCATCCCTCCAATAAGACCCGAAGTCCGGGGTTCGTCAGGCGCCGCCCTCACCCTCCCGGAACTTCCGCCAGTTCCGCCGCCCGCGAAAACAGACCCGCCTGGCCGCCCGTATGCACAAAGACCACCGTCTGATCCCGCCCCCAACGCCCCGCCCGCACCTCACCGATCAGACCGGCCAGCGCCTTGCCGCTATACACCGGATCCAGCAGCAAGCCCTCGCTGCGGGCCGCCAGGTCGATCGCCTCGCGCACGGCGGGGGTGACATCCCCGTACCCGCCCCCGACGTAGCCGGTGCACAGGCGCACACCGGCCGCCGCGGCGCGGGCGGCCCCCGCGGGATCTCCCGCGTCCAACGCCGCGGGCAGATGGGTTCCCCAGTCCTCCGGCGGCGGGGCGGGACCGATGCCGACGCGGCCGGCGGCCTCGGCCGCCAACCGCGCAATACGGTCGGCAAAGGCCGCCGGATCATCGCCGCCGACCATCACCCCCACCACCTCGGCCGACAGACCATACAGACGGCAGCCCAGCAGGAGACCGGCCTGGGTCCCGCCGGACCCGGACGCCGCCACAAAGACATCGGGCCGAGCCCCGAGCGCGGCCGCCTGCACCACCGTCTCCGCCACCGCGTGGGCATACCCGACGGCACCGCGGCCGACGGAGCCTCCAGTGGGAATGACGTACGGCGGCACCCCGGCGCCGCGCAGCCGCCCCGCCAAGTCCGCCATGGCCGTCAGCGCCGCCGCGTCCGACCCGACCAGATGGACGGCCGCACCCAGCAGGTGGTCGAGCAGCAGATTGCCCTGCACGCTGGGGCGCGCCTCGGAACTGCGCAGCACCAGGTGCGGCTCCAGACCGAGCCGGCGACAGGCCGCCGCCGTCAGACGGGCGTGGTTGCTCGTGAAGGCCCCGGTGGTGATCACGGCGCGACACCCCAAGGACAGGGCGTGGCCCAGAAGGTATTCGAGCTTGCGCACCTTGTTGCCGCCCAAACCCAGCGCCATCACGTCATCCCGCTTCACCAACAGGCGCGGGCCGCCCAGGATCGCCGCCAGGCGCGGCGCCTCCTGCAGCGGGGTCGGCCAGGGCCCCAAATCCGCCCGCGGTAGTCCACCCAAGGCTTCCAGGCGCATCGCCCCCCCGGATCGCGCTTCGGCGCCCGCAACCCCCCGCCTGCCGCCGCAGGACCGCGGCCTCCGGTACGGAAGAGCCGTCCCCCGGTGCCATTCGGCCCGACGGCCGGATCGCCAGAGGGGATGATCCACAGGATGCGCATCGCCTGTCAGGAAGGCCTGCTTCCCGGACGCGACTTCGCCGAGAAACTCGACCATGCGGCCCAGTACGGCTTTGACGCCGTTGAACTCAACGGTCACCTGCTCGCCGACGACGAAAAGCGCGCCGAGCGCCGGCGCGCCCTCGCCTCCGGGACACTCCCCGCCTGCAGCGTCTGCGGGGGAGTCCGCGCGCGTTTCATCGACATCGATCCCGCGGAGCGCCGAGCGTCGCTCGAGTCGCTGCGGCGCCAACTCGCCTACGCCGCGGAGGTCGGCGCCCCAGCCCAGATCTTCGTGCCCATCTTTGCGCGCGACAACCACCTGCCGGACCTGCAGCCCTGGAAGAACCGCCAGGAGCTCGGCCTGGCGCTGTTCGCCGAGATCCTGCCGCACATCGACCAGATCGCCCGGGACGCGGGGGTGCTGGCCGTGATGGAACCGCTCAACCGCTACGAGGCAAACTTCCTGAACCGCCAGGAGCAGGCGGTGGGCATGGTCTCCGCCCTGGGAAGCGACCCGCGCGTGCGCATCCTGGCCGACTTCTTCCACATGCACATCGAGGAACGCGACATCCCCGCCGCCATCGCCCACAGCGGCCACCTGCTCGGCCACGTCCACCTCGCCGACAACACCCGCAAGGAACCGGGCAGCGGGTTTCTGGACTTCACCCCCGGATTCAAAGCCCTGGCCGGCGTGGGCTACGCGGGGGCCATGGCCTTCGAATGCGGCCTCACCGGCCCGGCCGCGCAGGTGCTACCGCGCAGCGTCCAACACCTGCGCGACTGCCTGCGGGCGGCCGGCGCCTGAGGCCGTCTGCCGCGGGGCCTGGGACAGGTCGGTGCGGCCGGTGCGTTACGGACCGGCCGCCGGCCGTGTGGCCGCCCCGGAACGCGCGCCGTTCCAAAGCAGGCCAAAGCGCATTGGCGCGGGTACCCGCCGGCCTTCGGCACCGCCGGCCGATAGCGGCCAGGGCTCGGGCTCCACCGCCGCACCCGGAAGGTCACAGCCCGCCGGCGCCATGCCCCGCTGCGCCAGGACGCCGCGGCGCGGCGGTCGAGGGACGGCGCACCCCGCCGCAGCGTCAACGGCGGCGCCTATCGGTCAGACACGCCGCAGGCCAAGGACCTCGGCGTGCTGCGCCAGGGCCTCCACCACGTGTCGGTCCCAGTAGTCCCACGTGTGCGCCCCGGGGTGCTCGCGATAGGTGTGGGAGAGCCCAAGGGCATCCAGATGGTGGTGAAAGGACCGGCTCTGCTCAAGCATGCCGTCATCGACACCGCAGTCGAACGCGATGCGGGGCAGACTCACCCGCGGTTGGCCCGCCAGACGCTCGGCCAGGGTGTACACCGAATCCGCGACCGCATCTGCGGCCGCGACCCCCTGCGCCTGGAGAGCCACCGCCGTCAGGAGCGAACCGCTGTGGGACCAGATGGAACCAAAGAGGTCGGGGCGCCGCAGGCCCAGGCGCATCGAGCCACCGCCGCCCATGGAAAGCCCCCCGACCGCGGCCCGGCCAGGCCGGACATGGAACGTACCCGCGACGTGCGCCATCAGGTCCTGGATGACGAAATCCTCGTAGCGCTCGTGGGCGCCGGCGTTGCGCCAGCCGGAAATGCCGCCGTCGGGCAGCACCACCAGCAACGGCAACGACCGCACGTGGTCGGCCAGACGGCTGTGCACCATCCAGGCGGTATGATCGTCCGAGCGACCGTGCAATTGATACAACACCGGGAAGGGACCGTTGCCGTGGCGATCCGGATCCGGCAGGATGGCGGTGTACTGAACGTGGCGCCCCAGGGCGCGGCTGCGGAACTGTACGGTGGCAAAGGACATCGCGATCGATCCCTCCCGGATGGCAGGCGTGGCCGGTGACCGCCCCGAGGAGGGATGACCACCACCACGTGTTTCGGCGGCGGGCGCGCACCGGCCTGCGACCACGACGCCGGCGACCCAACGGATGGAGGCCGATACGGTGGTGCGGGTGGGCACGTGCGCCTGGGCCGACCACACGGGGGTCTATCCCTCGTGGCTGCCGCCCGCCGACCGCCTGCCCTACTACGCCCGCTTCTTCCCTCTGGTCGAGGCCGACAGCACCTTCTACCGCCCGGCCACCGCGGCCCAGTGCGCGCGATGGGCGCAGGGCACCCCGGCGCACTTCCGCTTCCACGTCAAGGCCCACCGCAGTTTGACCTGGCACGACCGTGCCAACCGGCCGCACGGCACCGCCATCGCCGCCGCCGCGCAGACCCTGGCCGTTGCCGTGGCGCCCCTGGCGCAGGCCGGCAAGCTGTCCGCCCTGCACCTGCAATTTGCGCCATGGTTCGTGGCCGGCCAGGAGACCACCGACTACCTGCGCGCCACGTGCACGGCCCTGGCCGACCTGCCGGTCGCCGTCGAGTTCCGCCACCGCAGCTGGTTTGCCGACCCAGACCGGACGGAGGCGACCCTGGCGTTGCTGCGCAACCTCGGTGCCACCCACACCTGCTGCGATGAACCACAGCGCGGGGATGCCTGCGTCCCGACCGTCCTGGCGGTGACCACCCCGCGCCTGGCGGTCGTCCGCCTCCACGGCCGCAACGCCGCCACCTGGTACGTTCGCGGCACCCATAGCGGCGAGCGCTTCAACTACCGCTACACCCCACAGGAACTCGCGCAGTGGCGGGACCCGCTGCGGACCCTCGGCGGACAGGCCGCCGACGTCCACGTCCTTTTCAACAACAACCATGAGGACGGCGCCGTGCGCAACGCCTACGAAATGGCATCGCTGCTGAACCTTGGCTATCCGGACCCGTGGCGCGGCAGCCTGCTGGGGGGCACGGGCGCATCCGACCCGCGCGACTGACGCGGCACACAGCCCCTGACGGCGATGAGGCGCAACGCACGCGACCGCGGCGGCGGACCCGCGGCCACCGGCGGACTCGCACCAGGGAGGCGGCTACCATGCGACACGACGCCCCCGGATCCGAGGTACCACCACTGCTCGGACTCCACCACGTCACCGCGGTCACCGGCGACGCGGCGGCCAACGTGGCCTTCTACACCCGCGTCCTCGGACTGCGTCTGGTGAAAAAGACGGTGAACCAAGACGACGTGACCGCCTACCACCTGTTCTACGGCGACGAGGACGGCAGCCCCGGTAGCGAGATCACCTTCTTCCACTGGCCCAGGGTGCCGCGCCGCCGCACCGGCGCCGGCACGGTGGCGCGGACCGCCCTTGCCGTGGCCGACCGCGCGGCGCTGGTGTGGTGGTCGGCGCACCTGCGCGACCGCGGCATCCGCTGCGGCGAGATCCGCAGCCGCTCGGGCCGCGCCAGCCTGGAGTTGGAGGACCCGGAGGGCCAGCGCCTGGAACTGGTGGCGGCCCCGGAGGCCGTCGACCGCTTCGGCAGGCCCTGGTCGGCCAGCCCCGTTCCCCCCGAGGTCGCGGTGCGGGGGCTGTATGGGGTGACCCTGGCGACCGCCGCCATCGGTGCGACCCTGGAGCGCTTCACCCACCTGCTTGGATTCCGCGCCTTCCCCGGGGCCGCGACCACCCTCGATCTGGATCCAGGCGGCGCCGGCACCGAGGTACGGCTGGTCGAAACGCACGCCGGAGCGGGTACCGTCGGCATCGGGGGCGTCCACCACCTTGCCCTGCGGGTACGGGACGCCTCCACCCAGGAACGCTGGCGCGACCGGCTCGACGCGGCGCGCGTGCCGCACTCGGGCATCGTCGACCGCCACTACTTCCGTTCCCTGTATTTCCACGAACCGGGCGGGGTGCTGCTGGAGATCGCCACCGACGGACCGGGGTTTGCCACCGACGAGCCGCCGGCCCAACTCGGCACGCGACTGGCCCTGCCGCCGTTCCTCGAACCGCGCCGGGCCGCCATCGAGGCGGCGCTCCCCCCGCTGGAAACGCGTGCAACGGGAAACGACGCCTGAGAACCCGGGATCCACGCGGGCGCTCCTGCCGCCGACGGGTCCGCCGGCGCCTTTCCACCCACGGAGACCGCCGCCGGCGACTGAGCGAAACCGCACGCCCTCCCGCGGCGTCCGTGGGATTGGGGGCGTCGGCCCGAGACACCCCGCGCGGTGTCGGCGGCGCGGCGGCAAGGCGAGACCGGCGGAATGAGGAGGCCATGCGGGTGCCTGGACCCACCCCGCGCCACCCTACCCGTGGGGGCGTCCTCGCGGTGCTGTTGCTGATCCCCACCCTGGTCTCGGGCTGCGCCTTCCCCCCGGCGCGTCCCCCGGCCGCCGACATCCCCCACCCCGCCGCGAAGGCCTCGGTCGGCGCGGTGCACCCCGCGGCCACCGCCCCCCGGGGCAAGACCCCCCGAACGTCCGCCACCGTTGCCGCCGCGCTGCGGGCGCCGCTTCCCATGGGCGTCGTCCAGGCGCCGGCCCCCGCCACCGCCGGTCCGCCCGCCAACCCGGGCGCACCCGTCTTCCTCTCCCCGACGCTCGGCTTCGTTGCCGGCCAGTCCAGGGCCCGGCGCCGCCCGTCGGACCGCGCCGTCATCGCGCGCACCACCAACGGAGGGCGAACCTGGCACCGCATCTGGACATCGACCCAAGCAGGTCTGACCTGGAGCACCCTCGAGCTCGGAAGCAGCCCGAACGCCGGGCTGCTGTATGGGGGCGGCGTAGTCGGCTCCGGCGTCGAGCAACGGCCCTTCTTCATGGTCAGCGGCGACCGGGGCCGGACCTGGAAGGCGCGGCGTCCCACCCTGCCCCAGCGGCCCCTGGTCTCTTCGCCCGATCTGGCTCCCGGGCAGCGCCAGCCCCTGGCCATGGCCATGGCCCTGTGGTCCCATTTCCGCTTCGATTTCGTTTCGCGCTCGGTCGGCCTGGCCGGCTTCAACCCCATGCAGGACGCCGGCGGCCTGGACAACGCCCCGCTGGTGCTCATCACCCACGACGGCGGCCGCGTCTGGAGGAAGCTGCCGCTTCCACACGACCTCTCGGCGTTCAACGGAGCGCTCGACTTCCAGAACCCGACCCACGGCTGGATCGGTGGTGCCCAAAGCGCCCGCTGCCATCGCCTCTGGCACACCCGCGACGCCGGAGCAACCTGGTCCGCGGCCACCCCCTGCATCCCCTTTCCCCTGCGGACGGTGGCGTTCGTCGGCCGCAACCACGGGTTCGCCGCGGGCGGCAACCGCTTCCACGGCAGCGCCCCCTTCCAGGCCGTGCTCGCCACACGGGACGGAGGACGCCGCTGGCGTACGATCTACACCGCCACGCGCGGCACCCGCCGACCGCTGGTACAGCTTCGGTTCACCAGCCCCACCACCGGCCTGGCCGTCGAAGGCACGGCCCCCATCATGCTGGAAGAAAGCTCCGGGAGCGGAGCCGTGCTGCAGACGCGGGACGGGGGACGCCACTGGACCACCGTGGCGCACGGCGTGACGGGCGTGGCGCTGGCCGGACCCCGCACCGCCTGGGCCGCGACCACCGCCGACGCCCTGCTTGTAACCGGAAACGGGGGTGCCGCCTGGCGCATCGTGCCACACGGGCCGGAGCCATCCCTGACCGCCGTGCGCTTCCTGCACGACAACCCGAAGGTCGGCTGGCTGCTGGCGGGACCGGCCATGTTCGCCACGGCGGACGGCGGGGCCACCTGGAGCCCCGCGCGGCCCACACCCCGCGCGAATGGAACGACCCTGCCCTGGTTCGCGTCCGAATCCATCGCCGTTGCGCCCGGGGGACCCGGCCTGCTTCGAACGATCGACGGGGGGCGATCCTGGTCGGTCGCCACAGCCTTGAGCCCCACAGGCGTGGGCAGCGTCAGCTTCACCGACCCCGCCCACGGTTTCGCGGCCATCCCACGCGCCGCAGGGCCCGATACCCTGGAGGCCACGCGCGACGGCGGCGCCTCGTGGCACCCGGACGGAACGCTTCCCATCCACGACGCCCATCTCGCCTTCGGTAGGCAGGTGTGGGCGGCCACGGGGCAAAGCGGCACGCGCAGCCAGATCGCCATCCGCGACCGCGGCGGCACCTGGCACACCCTCGCGGCGGGGGACACCCCAGGGGGTTGCCAAAGCCCGAGCATCGCGGGCTCGCGCATCTGGCTCCTTTGCGAGCCACCGTCACCGACGCTGCCAGGCAGAACGGCAAACATGCTCCTGCGCAGTACCGACGGCGGGCGCCGCTGGCGGGCGTACCGCGCCGCGAACCTTCGCCCGCAATCCCTGTCCATGACCGGCCCGCACCAGGGATGGATGACGGCGCGCCTCGCCGGGAGCCGGCGGGACGGGCTGTATGCCACACACGACGGCGGCCGGAACTGGACCCGGGTCTGGCCGCGACTCCCCGGCGCTCCGTGAAGGGCGGCCAGACTTCCCCGCGGGCCGACGAAGGGAAAGAATCCCTTCATGAACCGTGCACGTTCCGCCTGGGCAGGTCCTTCACCCGGGATCACCCAGATGCGCCTTCAGCCAGTCGAAAACCCGCTCGGATAGGTCGCGCCGGTTCGGCAGCGACCACGCGCCGCCCGGCCGCCAAGGCTAGGCAAAGTCGAGCCGGTAGCTGCCCGGGGCGGGGATCTCAAGCACCGCCGACCCGGGGGCGATCCGAGCGCCGACGGGCTGGCCGTCTTCCCTGGTCACACCCCGCAACACGGCGGCCCCCGGCCATCGGACGCGGATCTCCCGCGGCGCCGCGGCCCCGGCACCGTCGGGCCAGTGGCCACCGGCCTCGACCGTCAGTGCAACGTCCCGCAACCTTCCCTCCACCCACTCAAAATCCAGCGTGCAGCCCCCGCGGGCCCGCAGCCCACGCACCCTGCCGCGACCCCACGCCTCTGGAAGCGCGGGCAGCAGGTGCAGCTCGCCCGCGTGGCTTTGCAGCAGCATCTCGGCGATGCCTGCCGCACCGCCAAAGTTGCCGTCAATCTGAAACGGGGGATGGTTGTCCAACAGATTGGGGAGGGTGGATTGGCGCAGAAGGGCCACGACGTGGTGATGCGCCCCCTCCCCGTCCTCCAACCGGGCGAAGTGGTGGATCAGCCAGGCCCGACTCCAGCCTGTGTGGCCACCCCCGTTGGCCAAGCGGCGCTCCAGGCTGACGCGCGCCGCCGCCGCCAACTCCGGTGTGCCGCGCGGGGTGATCTCGTCGCCCGGATGCAACCCAAAAAGGTGGGACATGTGCCGATGACCGGGTTCGCGCTCGTCGAAGTCTTCCCACCACTCCTGGAGCTGCCCGTGGCGGCCGATGGCCCAGGGCAGCAGGCGGGCGCGCGCTGCTTCCAACCGGCGCGCGAAGTCGTCATCCACGCCAAGCCGTTGCGCAGCCTGGATGCAGTGTTTGAAAAGATCCCTGCAAATCGCCATATCCATGGTCGACCCGGCGCTCACCGCGGCCGGGCGGCGGTCGGCGGCAAGGAACTCGTTCTCCGGCGAGGTCGAGGGACAGGTGACCAGACGTCCATCGCCGTCCTCGACCAGGAAGTCCAGCAGGAACTCCGCGGCCTCGCGCAACACCGGATAGGCCCGCTCGCGCAGAAAGGTCAGATCGCCGCCGTAAGCCCAGTGCTCCCAAAGGTGCCGGCTCAACCAGGCGGCGCCCATCGGCCAGTTGGCCCACACCGGATGACCCCGCCCCTCGCCCACCGGGCAACTCAGACGCCAGAGGTCGGTGTTGTGGTGGGCCGTCCAGCCGCGACAACCGTAGTAGACGCGGGCGGTACGCCGCCCGGTGGCCCGCAAGCCGTCGATCAGGTCAAAGAGCGGGCCGTGGCACTCGGACAAAGCACAAACCTCGGCCGGCCAGTAGTTCATCTGGGTGTTGATGTTGATCGTGTAGTTGGAACTCCAAGGCGGCAGCACCGATTCATTCCAAATGCCCTGCAGGTTGGCCGGCTGGCAACCCGGACGCGAAGCGGCCAAGAGCAGGTAGCGTCCGAACTGAAAATACTGCACCAGCAGCCAGGGGTCGTCCGCCCCGGACCGCATCGCCCGCAGCCGCTCGTCGGTCGGCCCGGCCACCGCGCGCTTCGCGTCCGAAAGGGCCCTGCGGCCCGGCGTCCCCGACGGGAGCCCGGAGCCCAGTTCCAGCCAGACGCGGCGGAAGCGGCCGCGGTGCTCCGCCACGTGCTCCCGCCGCAGCCCGGCAAAGCCCTTGTCCAGGGCGCGATCCGTCTGGTCCGCGCAGCGGCGGGCCAACGCCTGCGGATCCGCCTGCGGCGGGCGGTCAACACCCGCAAAGCTCGTCGCCGCGGCCAGCACCAGGGTGACCGCATCCGCCCCCTCCAGACGCAGGCTGCGGCCATCCACGGACCGCCGTCCCCCCTCGGCCGCCAGCCGGAGGCGGGCCTCGAATCGCATACCCCCCGCCCCGCCCCCTTCGGTGTCCGCCCCATCCGCATAGACCAGCGGCCGCCCGCCACGGGCCTCGTGGGACGCGGCGTGGACCGGCGCCTCGCCGCGCAGGACCAGGGTGTCCAGGGACAGGCACTCGACGCGCGACCACAGCGGGCTGGTCAGCGCGGCCGTCAGAGACACCGCCCCGGGGCGATCCGCGGTGACGCGCAGCACCAGAACACCGCCGGGGGCGGAGACGAAAGCCTCGCGGCGGTAGGTGGTACCGTCAAAGCGATAGCGCACCGTGGCAGTCGCCGTGTCAAGGTCGAGGTCGCGACGGTAGGCTTCCACCGAAACCCCGAGATCGCCCGCCGCACCCGACCCAGACGCCGCGTGTGCAAAGGCCAGCCAGAGGTCTCCCAGACTGAGGTAGCTCTCGGTGTGGTGGCCCTGCAGGCGCCGCGCCTCCACGTCGGCGGCGTGGTAATCGCGTGCGTCCAGGACCAGGCGGCGCAACCCCTCAAGGTGGTCCAGCGCGGTGTCGTTGGCCGTGTCCCGCGGCCCGGCCCCGGACCACAGCGTGTCCTCGTTCAGAAGCAGGCGTTCGCGCTCCACCCCCCCGAACACCATCGCGCCCAGCCGCCCGTTGCCAAGCGGCAGCGCCTCGGAAAAGCCCCCCGCCGGCTTCCGGTACCAGAGCTGCAGCAGGTCCCATGGCGTCGCCATAAGGCAAACCTGGTCAGAAAATGTGCACGAACCGATTACTCGGTAGTCCACACCGTCCGCCCAACCAGGTTTTCGCCCCTTTCAGCCTTGGATTTGCCCCCTGCGGGGCTATGGGCACCAGGCGGACTTCTACGCGGTAACCGCGGCGGCCGTCGGGACTTCCACCCGAATCGGCGAGCGGCGTTGGGGGTGTCTGCTTCACCCCCCCCCCCGAAGGCCGGCGTGGCCCCGCACCCCAAGCCCGTGATCCGACCCGGCGCCGCGGCCTGCGGGCGCATTCCCGCCCCGCACGGCGGTTCCTCCGTCTCCGCGACCGGCATGCTGGAGCAAGACCCAGCACCTCCCCGAATCATGCGCGGGCGCGAAGCCGGGGGCTTGCTGACCGACGATCCGGCGCCTGGCGACCAAGGGACGGATCGATGTCGGCAGACAGGCCTGCGGCCGGCCCGCGCCCGCCGATCCCTCTCGTGCGCCATGGGCTCAACCCTCACCCATAACGGCAGGCGGGTCG
>DAHWHT010000324.1 GCA_027335515.1 Clostridia bacterium | reverse complement strand
GTGCCCGCCAGCAAGACAGGTACTACAAACTGACCCCCCGAAAACCCCTGAAGATCAAGCTTTCTGCCTCTGTCACCCTCGCCCGTTGCGAAACTGCCGCTAGCGCTCATATTCCGCCTTCGGTACACCCTCCCCGCCGCGGTCCTCCCGCTGGAACAGCCCGGGCAGCCCCTCCGTCGCGGTCTTGCGCCACCGCACGATCATCGCCGGATGAACTCCACGCTCCGAGGCGATCTGCGCCAGGGTCTTCTCCCCCCGCAGCACCTCCAGGATGACATCCGCCTTGAACTCCGCCGAGTACTGCTTCCCCATACCGCCCCGGATTGCTTACGGACCCCCGGTTTCCCTGTCCACTTTCCGGGGTCCACTATAGTCAAGCGCCCGGCGGCATGGCATCTCGTTCGCTGGACGCCGCCCTACGTTCTGAGGGACCAGCTGACGACCCCGCGTTGCCGTCGCGGCCAGGCTCTCCCGCCGTCCGGGCGCTCGCTTCACCCACGCGGTACAGTCCACCGCGAATGAAGGCCACGGCGTGCGCGAACGCCTGCGGCAACATGGGGTCCAGAAAAACCAGTGATTGGCGGGAAGCCGCCGCCGTCGGCGCCGTGGGTGGGATGGCTGCAGCCACTAGCGAGCGGTCGTACGCTGCCCGCGCGGCGGCGCCGCTCAGCAAGGCTTGCTTCGCCGCTCGCGCATGTTCCCGCAACTGCTGAGAGCGTTCGGGCGCCGTGTTCGCCACGGCATTGGCCTGCCGCGTCAGGCGCTCCACCGCGCTACGGATGGCCCCTTCGCTGGCGTCCCGCGCCTCGCCCAGAATCTCATACAAGTCAAGGGTTCTCACACGAACTCGCCCCCAAGAACGAGCGCCTTACCGAGGTTGCCGGGGTTCGACGTAACGACTGGTCCGCAGAGAAAGCAGCACCCCAGTGGATCCAACACAGCGGCCCCCCCCCTGTGCAAAGACCGCTGCCTCCTTGTTCCCGAACGCCGGGACTTCCCCACTACTCAATCCGTATCGCCGCCACAGCTTTGGCTGCTGCGTTATCGGTGTCCTCGGGCGTACTGGTTCGCCTGATCGTGGCTTGGCTCTCGACGCCGGAGTTCTCATCTTTGGCGGTGACTTCCAGAATGCCGTCCCGATTGTAGCGCAGGGTGACGGTCACGGGCTGCTGTGCCGGCCGGCCGGGGGGCAGGCCGGTGACCGATACCTCCGCCACGCGCGTGCAGAGTTGCGGGTCGGGGTCTTCGCCTTCCAGGATGGGCGCCGTGACCTGCTCCTGCCCGGCTCGGGCGGTGTAGAAGGTGCGGCTCCCTTCAAACGGCAGGGGCGTGTTCCGCGCCAGGACGATGCTGTTGAGCGACCGCCCTCCCTGACTGGGGGGGCGGTCGTACACCAGTAACCCGAGGCTGTGTGCGGCGACGTCGCTGAGCGTGAAGCCCTCCAGGTACTGCCGCGCGTCCCCTCCCAGGGTGAGAAACTCGCCTTCCTCAATTTGCCGCCTGGCCGCAAACAGTGCCGCGCCCAATGCCACCGCTTCGTCGGGACGTACCGTCGTGTCCGGATCCCGGCCGAACATCGCATGAAGGTGCCTGCGGACCGCGGGTACCCGGATGGCGCCGCCCACCGCGAGAACGGCATTCACGTCCGGCGGGGACAGCCCGGCCGCAGACAGGACGTCGGCGGTCTTCTCCATCGCCTCGTCCAACAACACCCGAATGAGGCCCTCGAAACGTTCACGCGTCAGTTCCACCCGCGCGGACCGCCCGCGCACCTGGAGGGCCACTGCAGTCCGTTCCCTCGCGGTCAGGTCGTGCTTGGCCCGGTTGGCGCGGGCCAGCCACTCCTGGGACACCTGCGCGAACTCCTCCAGGCTGAGCGCGTCCGGATCGGTGACCGTGATGCCCTGACTGGCGGCGAAGCGCGCTACCAGCTCGTCAAAGATGGCCTTGTCGAAGTTCGCGCCTCCCAGGTAGGGGTCACCGCCCGTGGCCAAGACGCGCAGTTCGCTGCCGTGGATCCGCATAACGGTCACGTCGAAGGTGCCGCCGCCCAGATCGAACACGACCCCCGTGAGGTCCTCAGGCCGGTGGTCATACCCAAAAGCGATGGCTGCAGCGGTGGGCTCACTGACGAGGCTGAGCACCTCCAACCCCGCCATCTCTCCGGCTTGGCGGGTGGCCAGGCGCATCGAATCGTTGAAATAGGCGGGCACGGTGATGACGGCGCGGTCGATAGGCCCGATGAGCAGGCTCGCGTCGTGGACAACCTTGCGGAGGATCAGCGCTGAGATATGCTCCGGGCGATAGGTTACGCCGCCGGAACTGAAGACCCACTTGCTGCCCATGTGCCGCTTGATCAGTTGAACCACGTTCTCCGGGTCCGTGGCCAACGCTTCCTTCGCCACCGCCCCGACCACGGCGGACTCACCGTCAAAGAGCACCACCGATGGTGTGATGGGTGAGCCTTCGGCGTTCGGAATCACCTCGGGGATACCCGATTCGTTCACACGGGCGATCGCGGAGTATGTCGTTCCGAGATCGATCCCCACCGCCGCGCCCACGGCCGCACCCTCCTTCGTGTCGAGAAACCGGATCGGCGGAGTCCCCGCAGGCACTGCCCACTGGCTGGCGCCACATCCGGCAGGTCAACCGCGTACCGCCGATCGCTCAGAGCCGAGCGCCACAGTGCTGGCAATGCGACTCGGCACCCTCGGTGACGGTCAGGCAGAGCGCGCACACTCGACGCGCTCGCCGCGTGGGGCCCGCGACCGGAACACTCGGCGGCGTAGGCCGCGCCGGCGCGACGACCCTGCCGTCTGGAGCAAACACGACACCTGCGGCCGTACCAACCGAGGACAGCACGAGCGCGCCCAGGCACGCGCGCCAGACGCCGAGGCCCCAGGTCAGTCCGACCCCGCTCCGCAGCGCGTGCGTTGTCGCCCCGTCAGCCGTGCGGGCCAACACGTTGCCGACGAGCGGCACGGCCCGCAGCAGCAAAGAGACCAGTTGGCCCACGACACCTACGGTCCGCGTCAGGTGCCCGCTAAAGATGAACGCAGACCCCGCCGCCCACGACGTCAGTAGCGCTGAATATGCGAGCGGGAGCCACCAGACCACCGCCCGATCTGGCGGCCGCGCGCCGCGTACGTACCAGCCGCCGGCCAGTGCGACGGCCGCTGCGATGCAAACAGCAAGAGAGCCGGCGATCCAGCGTGCTGGGGAAGGGCCGGGGAACAGACCGACAGCAAGCGCGGTATGCCAGGTCAGCACGTGCGCTTGCACGCGCAGAAATGACCCGGTACCTAGCCCGAGTCCCTCCACCATCCAGGCCGGACCACCGAGAAACCAGTCGGCCCGCGTAAGGGCAAGAGGGCGAGTTAGCGCCGAATCGTTGCTGGCTACCAGGATCCCAACCCAGGCAGCAATGGCCGCTGCACCGAGGGCCAGGATCACAGCCATGGCCAGACGGGCAACCGGGTACACCTTCCGTTCCCGGCACCAACGGGCTCCACCTGCGGCCACCCCCACCAATCCGATGGTCAAGGCGGTCGTCCACCCCCCGTTGGGATGCGCGGTGATGGTGACACCGAGATCCCGTTCGGCCCGGCCTGGCACAGCCAGAGGGATGCCGCCCAACGCGGTGACCGAGTGTGTCGACAAGACCCCCAGTAGTCCGGCGAGTCCGGCGGCGACGCCCGCGACCACCCATGGCCGGTAGGGCTCCGCGCGCGCGCCAGCAACCGCCGCCAACACCAGAAGTTCGGCCGTTAGCAGGTTCCAGGGCACGCGCAACGCCCCGGTGACCAGCGGTAGTGCCTCGTTCCTGGCGAGAAGACGCACTGGGGCGCTGACAGAGATGGACCATCGGCCGCCCAGGGCCACCATGCCGCTCGATGCGATCGCAGGCAGCACCTTGGCCGCGTGCCACGTTCCCTCGGCGGCTAACCAGGTGTTGGCGATTGCCACCGTTGCACCCAAGGCGCCCACTGCCATAAGCGTCGCAAGCACCAGCACGAGGTTGGCCGGTACACGGATGCGCACGCCGGACTCCCCGTGGCGCCTCCCTTCAAAAGTCGTCATGCCCGCCGCTCCAACGTGCGCCACGTGCCGGCGACACCCACCGCCGAGAGCACGAGTAGTGCGATCCAGTCGCCGATTAGTCCTCCGGCCCCGTGCGGGTAGAGTCCGGGCGTCTGCCCCAGATGGCTCGCCTTGAGCCCCGCGATCCCCCCAAGCGCGGAGACGGACCAGCGGGCGCCAATGATGTAGGAGACAGGCGTCATCGCCCGGAGCTTAAAGAGCACGCCGGATAGCACGAGTTGGGGGATGAGCACGTACGGGACTAGGGCCATGGCGCGATCCGCGGTCGGCATCACGGCAGACAGCAGTAGCCCTATGGTGACGCCGCTCATACTCGCCAGCCAAAGCGTGACGACCATGTCGACGCCCGGAGCACCCATCCCGTTCCGAGGAGGCAGGCCGATCGTCGCATGGATGGTGACAACCATGCTGAGCGCCTGAAAGGCCGCGAGCACCGCGAGCACCGCAACCTTGGCGCCCAGGTAGGCAGGCGTCAGCGCGCCGGCCCTGTGCTCCCGCTGCCAGATAGGGCGCTCCTTGACGATCTCGCGAATCGCGTTCAGGGTGCCAAGCCAAACCGCCGCGCACGCGAGGACGAACATCGGTGATGTCCACGTTAGCGGGTGCGGCGCGACCACGGCCGTGAGCAGGGCGATGCCAATCCCTTGCAGCACGGCGAACGCAAAACCCGTCCGGTCGCGTCCGAAGATGCGCAGGTGCCGGTCAGCGAAGATCCATGCCTGCCGGAGGATCAAGTGCCGCCAAGCCGGCGTGCCGGGTGGTGGCCGGTCGCTCTGAGGTAGCGCGTCCGATGCGGGCTCAGGCGCGCTTGCCACCAGAGCGGGCAGGCGCCGGGCCGCCTCCGCAGCGGACTCAGGGGTGTCGATCGCGAGAAATACATCGCCCAGGGTTTCGACCCCGAAATGCTCGGTCACGAGTTCGGGCTCGGCGGCGTATACGATGTGCCCGCCCGGCGCCACGATGACCAACCGGTCACAGAGGTCGATATGAGCGATGTTGTGGGTGATCAGGATGACCGTGCGGCCTTGATCGGCTAGAAGGCGCAGCAGGAACATCATGCGCTTATCCAATCCCGGATCGAGCCCCGATGTCGGCTCGTCGAGGAAGAGAATCGCCGGGTTGTTCAGCAGTTCGGATGCGATGGAAACACGTTTGCGCTGACCACCACTCAAGGTGCGCACCAGCTGGGATGCCCGCTCCTGCAGCCCGACCGAACGCAGCACGTCCGCAACCCGCGTTGCGCGGTCGCGGGGCGTCATGTCGTTGGGCAGCCGCAACCGTGCCTGATAGGTCAGTGCCTCACGGACGGTCAGGTCGGTGTGGACGATGTCGTCCTGGGGGACGAAGCCCATGGCCGGAGCGAACGCCGCATAGTGCTGGGACAGGTCGAGATTATTGTACAGGACCCGCCCTTGCTGCTGCGAGCGGGTCTGGCCGGAAAGGAGGCGCGCCAGGGTGGACTTTCCTGCGCCGCTGACACCGACGATGGCAGTGAAGGATGCCGCGGGCAGGTCCAAGGCAACATCGCGTAGCAGGGCCTTGCCCCCGGCGGCCTCCGTCCCGTTGCGCTGGGCATATACGCTTGCGCCGTCCACACGGACGGCGATGCCGCTGCCCCGGTCAAGTTCGACCAAGCGCGAGGACTGCACCTTCGCGCTGTAGGGACCGATCTGGACAGTATCCCCATCGGCCAAGGGGCGCCTGCCGACGGCCCGCTCGCCGTTCAGATATGTGCCCGAGCCGCCGGAGCGGTCCACGAGCCACAGCCGTCCATCGCCGTCGCATGCGACCTCGGCGTGCTCGTTGCGCACCATGGGATGGTCGAGGTGGATGCCAGCCGTGGATGCCCGGCCGATCATTACCCGCAGCCCGGGGGTTGGGAGATCACCCCGCAGTCCCGCAGGTGTCGGGTATTGGCCGCCGATCAGGGAGGGGGCTTGGTGGAGCACGCGGAGCGTGAGGAAGTTCCCGATTCGGTCACCTAAACGAATGACCTGATCGCCTTCCAAGGTGGCACCATCTACGGACTCCCCGCGCACAACCACCGTACCGCGCGTCGACCGGCGTTCGATACGCCACCCGTCCGTTGCGGGCAGGATAGCAGCGTGGATTGGTTCCAGGAACGTGGCGGGCAGCACTACGTCGGCCGGGGACGCGCTCCCCAGAGTCAACGGCCCGGCAAGGCGCACCGTGCGTCTGTAACGTCCCCACCGGATGTCGACTTCCCACGCGTCGACCTGCACGTCGGCGCGGGTGCCTGCGGCCACTCCGACCCCTTGAGTATGAACCGCAGGCATCGGGGAATCTCGCCCTGATTCTCCCGAAGAGGCGACCGGGGCCGGTGGGGCGACAGATGCGACCGCCTGGGGCTGCGGCAGCGGCCGGTGACAGGAGGCACAGACCCGGTCCATAGGCCCAGCCGGTCCCCCACAGTACGCGCACCGCCGCCCGGACGGAGCCTCCGCCACAGGCGTCCCCTTCGCAGTCATGCTCCGGTGCGCTCCTCGCCGACGGGCCCCGCCAACTCGCGGAGAGCGGCAACGGCAGTCAGGCAGAGCAGGACCGCGACCAGCGGCCAGTGTAGAGGTATGAGGCTGCCCCAAGCCCACACACCCAGCAGGAACCCGACGCGGCCGACTCCGCGGCTGCCGTCCGACACAGGTCCGGTGGCGCTGACGGAGAATGCAACCCACGCGAGGAGCCCTAGAAGTGCGAAGGCGACATCATGCGAGCGGTCCAGGTGGGTCGCGGAGATAAGAAGCAGGCCAAGCACGCCTGCCGCACACAATAGCGAGACGCGGATGGTCGTAGCGCGGGCCATGGTGGACCCAGACACCCTCATCAGTGCGACGTGCCACTGGGGCCAGGGTAGCCACTCGTGGCCGGGCCGTGCCGAGGTGCTCAGAACAAAACCCGCTCCCATGGCACAGATCGTCGGCATGCCGCCGGCGGCCGCAAGCCCCAGCACGGACCAGTAGCCTGCCGCCGCGATGTCCACCGATCTCTGCCGGTTATCGCCAACGACCCAACGTGTGGCCCACACAGTGAGGACGAGTATCCCCCAGAGCCACGCCAGTCCGCCGCCCCATGCACGACTCCCCAAAGTGACCACTAACGTCAGGGCGACAGTCGGAACTGCCCACCGGGCCAGGTCGCGTTCCCCCGGTACGTGCGTAGCGAGTAATCCCATCGCGGCGTCCAACCGCATCGCCATCATGGAGGCTGCGGAACCGTGCGGCGAGGGCGACACAGCCGCCTGCTGCGGTGCCTTTGCAGGAGGGGGGGCTTCCGGGTAAGTTGACTGAACGTAGGCGGGCACGGCAACCAAGCCCGGGTCCGCGAGGCTCGCACCCCCCGCCCCGCGCGGTGCGCCTGCTTGGACTTGCGGGACGGCGTCGGTCAGCGCACCGGACTCGGCCAGTAGCCCGGTGTCCTCGCCGTTACGATGGGCCCGCGGCCGCTCTTCCACTTTGCGTCGCCTCTCCGTGATGGCCCTCGGCGTCGTTGGGGCGATGCCCCGCTATGACCGACATCCCGGTCGGCCGGGCCGTCCAGGGGCACGAGCGTCGTCGCGTCAAAAAGCGACTCGGCTCCTCAGCACAGAGACGGACCCGAAGGGCCAAAGGCTTGGTCGAACGCCGGCAACCGCGCTATGCGGACCGGAGTCAACCAGCGCTTTGTGCGACGCGCTTTCCCTCTCCATCCCTGGCGCCGCCAGCCGCAATGATGATCAGATCGATGAGCCACCATATGCCGAGCCCGCCCAGAGTGACGAGCTTGAGGATGCCCGTGCCGATCTTGCCAAGATAAAACCTGTCCACGCCCAAACCACCGAGGAAGACCGACAGGAGCAAAGCAACGATCCAGGATTTGTCACTAATGTCGGGCGGTCGAGATCCCGGTATTGCTCCTAGACCGGTGGCGACACCACAGGAGGGGCAAACGGCGGCCCTTGGATCGATTTCTTTGCCGCATGCCCGACAGAACGTCTTGTCACCCGCGCCCGAGCCACTTGTCGCTCCCACGGGCGTACCTCCTCGAAGGCGAAAGCGTCTTGCCACTACTCGTTGGAGCCTTCCTCGCCAAGAACTGGGTTCCTGCTCCAAATGGAAGCCTTTTGGCGATTGCGGTCGAAAATCTCCTGTAGCGTTACTGCGTACGATGGGGTGCGGCGCGCATCGCTCAGTGCGGCGGCTCAGCATCGGCCGGGCGACGGTTGTCCGGATGCTTCGCGAGGCGGACTGAACACCCGGCGCAGGAGTCCACCGTCGAGCGTGGTACACTACCGGGGACGGCGAAGCCCGGCATCACTGCCGGGCCTGCCGCGGCGGCGCCCAATGCGACCTGGGCGGTGCGAAGCCGGGTGTCAGGCCACCAACTTGGAGTAGTCGGCTCCCCTCGCGGGGGGCCTACTGCTTTTTCGTCTTGCGGCGCCGCCGCAGCCAACGGGCCAGCGCGCCCAACGGCACGACGAGCACCAGGGCATACACGTGCGACCGCATCCCTCCCCCCGCCGGATCAACTCCGGCTGCCGCCACGCACCCGCGGCGGGGAGAGGGAAACCCGAACAAAGCCGCCAAGGACACGGTTCGACGGCAGATGCGGCGCCCCTGATGCGGCGCCCCCACCGGGTGTCCGAAATGGGGGTCAGTTTTGGTGGCCCGTCGGCCCACCTCCGACGGTGGCGGCGGGGGCCCGCCCAAGACATGTCCTCTTGGCGCGAAGGTCACAACCGCGCGGAATGCACGCGCTGGCGATGTTCGGTCCGTTCCCGTGCCCAGCGTTCAACCTCAGCCCAACGCCAAAGCCGGACCGTGCCGAATCGCCCGAGATCGGGTGGAAAGCGTAGGCTAGGGTGGGCGGCCCATTGGCGGACGCGCTCGCGGGAAACGCCGAGTCGGCGCCCAATCTCCGCTCCGGTCACAAACTCGTCCATCACGCGAGTGCCGCCGCCTCTTCGCGGTCGGCTTCCTCGACTGAGATCCCGGCTACTGCCACAAGGCTACCTGTGGACACCTTGCTCCATGCGGTGGCAACGGCCGTCCGTGCGATGCTAGCCGCAGCCACAGGATCGGGCGCTGCGACGAGCAGGTGGCACGTGATGAGCCCCTTAGCACTCTCGCCCTGGTACACTCCTCCAACCGCAGCACCCTGACTTTCCATGGTGGTGAGGAGCCGATCCCCAATGGTTTCGTCTCGCGCAACCTCGCCCACCCTGATTGTGATGTCCACCAGATAATCCATGGCCATCTCCCCCTTATCCCCGGTACCCATGGCGGCGAAGATTGCTGACGGCGTTCTTCAACGAGCGGATGTCCGAGGGCGTGCTGGCCAGTGTGGTCAGTAACTGGACGTCCTTATACACCTTCGGGTGCGCAACTCCCTTGTCAACAACCTCAAACCCCTGCTCACGGAGCCGCCGGATTAGGTCGCGGACCTCTTTGTGCGTCCTCTGTGCCTCGTTGTCGCACGTCAAGGGGCTCTGTATCTTGCCGAACCGCGCCGAAACCGACCGACACAAGCCAACTTTCTGGCCATACGTTTCGAGCGACGTTCTGGCAGACCCGGGCCGTGCATTCCACCAAGACTTCGCGGGCGTCGCACCCTTGCACGAACAGCTAATCCCGTTAGACCTCCAGTGCGTGAGGTGATGTCTGTGTCTCCCCGCCCGTTGAGCCGAACGTGGCTTATCCGTTGGTTATCGCCAGCCTGGCCCTGATCGCCGGATGTGGCTCGGCCAAGGACGCTGGCATTGCTGCGACGACCCCTTCTCGCGCCTCGACCAAAGTCGCGTACGCCCGGTCGTCCCGCGCTTCGGTCAAGGTCATCCCGGCGCCAAAGACCACTCCCGCCAATCCCGCCCCCGTCCAGGTACCGACGGCGGTTGCCCAGTCTTGCGCTCCCCCGCGTCGGCAGCGCTTGTGCTGCCCACCCAAGTTCCCGCGCGTGCTGCCCAGTACATCACCTGTGCATCGAATATCGACCTGGCGATGTATGAGCTTGGAAACCCTGCGCTGATACATGCTCTAATCGCTGCGCACAAGCGGGGCGCGTCCGTCAAGGTTCTATTGGACGCCACCGAACGTCAGAGCGCTGTCTCCGGGCGGCAACTCGCGCCCGCCGGCATTCCCGTGCGCTATGTTCACGTTCCCGGTGGGATCGATCACGTCAAACTGCTGGCCATCAACGGCGGAGCCGCTGTTCTTACCGGAGGTGTCACGAACAAAGCAAGTTCGCCGACATCGTTCCTGACGCAGAAATCCCGGACGACCTCTTCATCAACCCGCACGGGCAAGGGCGCTCCCCGAGGCACCTCGCCACCCCCTCGTGAGATGTCAGCCCGGTAAATTACCGACGAGAATCTGCGGCCGGGATGCGGTCGGCTGCAGTTTGGACGCCTACCACCTTCGCCCCCCGTGGGTGGAATACCACCGGATCGGGAAGCCACGCGCCCAGCGTGTGAGGCGGACCCTGAACGGGGTACTCCCAGATCCTGTGGACTTTGAGGACGGGGGTGCTTGGAAAGAGCGGGTCGGAAATGAGCGGATCAAGGGAGACGGGCGCGGGGACGCCGGCGGCGCACCGGTGTCCGGGATGCTGGCGAGGGGCATGCGCAGGCGGTGGCCGGTCTCGCGATGAACCCTTTATCCAGCGGTTGTGCCTCGGTCGCCGTCTACGAACCGCATCAACATGCGCGCCATCGTCCCGACGAAACATCAGGGTAGGTCAGCACAACCGGGGCCAGGGTTGCCGTGGTCCAGGCCGCAGATCCCCCGCCTGGGGCGCATCGCCACCGTCTCCGAACCGCCGGTCCCTTCCGCGAGCGGACCGACCCCACCCGCTGCACGTCGTTGACATGCGAACCCATCCGCACCCGCGGCCGCGGCCCGGCGGGAAGACCGGGTGGCGCCCACGGTTCCCCTTCCCCCAGGCACCTGCCGACGCAGGGACGCCCCCCCCGGGTGGTGAACCGGTGCGCTGGACGCGGGCGGCAACCAGGAACGCCACGCGCCCCCCGGCCCTGGCGCGTGCGTCGGCATACGGCAGAGACCGTTACCGGAAGGGCACGGTTCTCGGAAAGACGGCCGTCTCTCGCCATGTGTCGCTTCCCGGTGCGGCCAGCCGGTTCGGCAGACCCTCAAGGGCGCAAGTTGGGAGCAAAACGCTCATGCACCGGACCGTTCTCGGTGTCCTCGCAGCCCTCACGGTGGCCGTCGCTGGCGTCTACGCAATCTTTGTGCGTGATCTGATCCGCGCCCGCGCCCGTCTCGTTGGCCGCAGCACCATGACCGAGGCATCGTTTGGCACGTTGGAATACGCCGTGCTGGGAGAGGGTGAGCCGGTGCTGAGCGTGCACGGCGCAGGCGGCGGCTTTGATCAGGCCCTGCACATGACCGGCGCGTTGGCCAGCCACGGCTATCGGATCATCGCTCCATCGCGGTTTGGCTATCTGGGATCGAGCCTGCCCAGCAACCCTACGACTGCGATGCAGGCCGATGCCTATGCCAAACTCCTCAACCATCTTGGCCTCGAGCGGGTCGTTGTGGTCGGCATCTCTGCCGGCGCTTGGTCATCCATACAATTCGCCATCCGTCATCCGAACCGCTGCCGGGCACTGATGCTCCTCGTTCCCGCCGATTACTTGCCGGCAGGGACATCCATCCACGGCGGTGCCGTCGTTAGGGCAATCATTAACTCCGATTTCGTGGCCTGGGCAGCGCTGAAACTGATGCCGCTCATGCCTGGTGGCATGACTCGGATGATCCTCGGCACAGACGCTGCAATTGTGCGCACCGCAGAGCCCAACGAGAAGGCACGCGTGCAGGGAGTTCTGCAACACCTCCTGCCGGTGAGCTCACGGTTTGGAGGGATGACGTTTGACATTGGGACTGCTGCGGCGTACGAGCCGTATGCGATCGAGAAGATCTCCTGTCCGGTCCTGGCGATCAGCGCCCAAGACGATCGGTTTGGCACGGCCGATCGGGCGAAGTATATCGCCGCCAGCGTGCGCGACGGCAGGACCATTATCTTTCCAACCGGCGGTCATGCTTTGGTTGGCCATTCTGACATCGTGCTGCACGAGATTGCATTGTTTCTCGACACGCACCCAGATGGTCCGCCCCCGAAGGTGGGCGCCAAGAGCTGTGAGTAAGATGGTCGCTTCGGAAAACCGATCGTAGGTGTGCCGTCCGCTTCCATCTACCGACCCAACCGGCCATCCGTGCATTCGGCATTGATCGCGAGCGTCTGCGCCGATTGCCTCGATCGCCGGGTGGGCCGGCGCTTCTCGGCATATCTCAGCTCATCCTGGCATCGGGCCAGAACGGCCAGAATCACAGGCCGGTCCACATCCCCGACGTGGTCGACTCCCTGCCCGTGAGCCCAGCGGATCCAGGTCCCGAGTCCACGCACGCACGGTCTTCTGCCAAACCTGATCGCTCTCGGTCGGATCAAACGGCCCGAAGCGGGTCATCCGCCAAGCCATAGTGCCGCCCCGGCGGTACCCTGCCTGGCGGCCGCCTGGATGGAAAGTCCTGCCTTGTCTAAAATGTCGCACAACGCGAACTTAAAGCGACGAGCGGTACCACCGCTGCGGGTAGATTCGACCCCGGCGCGGTACCGCGGGGTGTCGGCGCGGTCGCGGTAGGCCGCGCCGCGGGCGGTCGACATTGGCGTAATGCCCCCCGTAGCCCGCCCGCTCGATAGCTGGCGCCACGAGTCTCAGGCGAGCAGGCCGCGCGGGCGGCGGGGAGGATCCGTGCGGCGCTCGACTCCCTGCGGCTATCCATGGAACTCCCCTTAGACTTTGCGTGACGGGGCGCGCGGGATGGGGACCATGAGTTTGCTCCGATCGCCGAAGCCGCGGCAGACGGGCATTTCGGGGACGGTCACGGCTGCTGGAAGGCGCCGGCTGCGACTCTTAATCAGCCGGTCGTGGGTTCGAGCCCTACGTGCCACAATACGGTGAGACCGGTCGGGGCCAGAGTTTAGGGTGTGGGGCCGGGGAGAGGATGGAGAACAGATGGTCCTGTTCCGTGGGGAAAACCGGGAGGACAAGTTGACAAACCGGGCAGGCGGCCCGCCCTGGTCACGCCGCACAGATGAGCGTATCCTCAGCGCAGCATCTGCGCGAGGTCAGTCCACGCATATCCAGCGACTTGGACCGGGGCGCCGTCCATCGACGCCTCCTTGGTTCGCACCCGCACGGCGCCCGCGCCTTCGTAGAACGGCACGGCGGGTCCGGACACGAAACACCAAAGGAATGCTGACCGGGCACCGCCAGCCATCAGGCGCGTCGCGACCGCTCTGAGCAACGCGGTCCCGACGCCCCGACGTTGGCGCGAGGGCAAGACATACATGGAGAGAATCTCAGCATCGTAATCCGGGTCACCAATCTCATCGGGGGAACCCGCAGAGCCTTGCGATCCGGTAGCGGCGAACCCGATGACCTGGGCATCCTCACATACCGCAACAAAGACGCTCTGGCGGGTGTCTGCCCTGGCGGCGAGGATCTTCCTCAATCGCTCAGCCCGAAGGGGAACGGATAGGGATTCCACGCAGCTGTCCGGCACCAACCCCCTGTAGCTGGTCTTCCAAGTCGTCACGTGCACCTGTGCGATGCCCAGTGCGTCGTCCAGGGTCGCGTCGCGGATGGTGTACGCCATCGAGTCCCCCGCCTTCACGACTCTCCCTCCTCCCGAATTGCGAAGGAATGCAGCTACAACACCTTGGGCAGCGTCTCCGCGGGCACAGCGGCACACCGTTTCCACACGTCGAGTATTGGCGCTGGCGCGTGCACGTCGATCAACTCTCCCCCGCGCATCGAACCCTCCTGCGTCAGTCGGAGACCCGCGTCAGCCCCAGACTACCCGCCGATGCGAGGACCCTGCCCGAAACCGTCGAAGAGCCGCCCTCCAACCGGCAGGAGCACCCGGTCGCAGTAGGCTATCAACCTGTCCGAGGAACCGACTTGGCTGAAACGGCTCCACGCCGCGACCAGTTCGTCGGCGGCATCCGCGTCCCAATCCCGCAACTGGCGCAGCATCCATTTCCCGCGTCCCCACCAGTGCCGCACCACCCGGAGTTGAAATTCGGCAACTGCGGACACGAGCGCGCTGGCAATGAAGAGCCCCTCCGCACCCGTGGCGTCCACCAAGTCGTCCAAGAGGTCTGTGATTCGGTACCGCCACACCTCGGATTCGGTAGCAGTCAGGGGATCGGGACCCTCCGCGAGCAGTGCCACGGCTTCTCTCTTGAGGGCAGCGGCGCGCCCGGAACGGTCAGTGAGCACGGTGCCCTCGGCGCATATTTGGGGCAGCGAGGGACAGCCGCCGCGCCGGTCGCTGGCGAAGT
>DAHWHT010000320.1 GCA_027335515.1 Clostridia bacterium | reverse complement strand
CGATCCCGTAGCCTCCATGGCCCCTGCCTGACAGCCCTCACTCACCAACCAGTCTCGAAGGGCTAGAAGGTCGCTCGTCGTGGTTCCGAACGTGCGCGTCTCCTTCACTCGCCCCTTGAGCAAGCACACCACCACCGCACGCTTGCCTATATCGATCCCGGCACACCGCTCCCATAGCGCGTCAAGCATCACCATCCCCTTCCACGCCTTGCGATCCTCCTGCCGGACTCTGACTCACGTGCTAACGCTCGCTGGCGTCGCAACACTTCGTGGTGCCCTTTAGGGCGCCGATCAAACTGATACTCAGGTTCGAAACACTACAGAAAAACCGATCTCCGCAAGGCGCTCTGCTGAATTCCCCGCTCACCGTTTCATCCCTCGTGGCGGCCGCAGGCCATGGGGAACTGATACCAACAGACCGACAGACGGACACGGGCCGGGCGCCGATCCTCAAAGAGGTCGGCGCCCGGCTGCTTCCTTATGCAGGAAGGCTTGGACGGCCTGGATAACCGCTTCCGTCACCACAACGAAGGGAAACAGGTACCGGCCCATTCGCGCGGACCGGTCCCGCCAGGCCTGTGTGCATTGTACCTCGCAGTGGGGCGGACGGACAGCCGGTCGGTGCGGTCATCGCCGTGGACGGTCGGGCGTTTCTGGCTGCCTGCGGGCGCATCTGCCCGTGCTGCTGTCACGACGGTTTGATCGGCAATGGGTACCGGCGGCGCACCTTCCGCACCGAGCCCGTTGGGCGCGGCCGGCCGGTGCCCGAAACGCGGGCATACCGCGTCGTGTGCACGCACTGTGGCCACGGCCACAGCGTCCTCCCGCCCGCCCTGGGGCCGCATAAGCGCTACGTGCTCGAGGTCATCGAAGCGGCCGCGTGCGCCCGCGAGACGGGCCAGAGTTTGGATCAGATCAGTCGCCGTCTGGGCGGCGTGAGCCTGGAGCGCATCTCCACCTGGCACCAGCAGGTGATCGACCGCCTTAGGGCCGCACGCCGCACAGCCGAGGCCATCGTGCGCCGCGATCCCCACTTTGCCCGGCCCGCCGCCCTGCCCGGTATGGACATCTTCGCCTACCGGCGTAGCCTCTTGGGCATCGCCTCCGCCACGGGCGTCCTTTGCGCCCTGAACCTCCTCTTGTGCGCCCACCTGCCGCTGGTCGAACCCCTCCTTGTCTACCCACCCACTTCAAGTGGTTGTCCGCGCACCCCCTGCCGAACGGCGTCGGCGGGAGGTGACGAGTTTGGATGAAGACCTGACTCCGAAACAGCTCGAGGCCATCGCCCGCTACACCCTGGTCGGCCACATCCGCCAAATGGCGGCCGACCGGGGCGACATCACTCGCGCCATCGCCGATCTCAGCCAGAAGGAGGTCCTTGTCGGTCCCGGCCATCTGCGCCATCTCAGCCGGGCCACCGTCTACCGTGACCTGAGGCGGATCCGGGACGGCGGCGTCTGGAAGCTCATGCGCAGGCCGCGCAAGGACAAGGGTCTGGTCCATGCCCTGACCCAAGACCAACTCGACGCCCTCGTCGCGTTGCGCGCCGACTCCCCTGATGCCTCCGTCCCCGTGCTCATCCGCACGCTGGAGAACCAGGGCGTGGCCAAGGCGGGGGAGCTTCGCCCCTCCACTGTCCGCCGCATCCTGCGCGACCGCGGTCTTTCCTCCCGGCAGACGCGACCCCACGGCCGTGCCTACCGCCGCTTCGAGGTGGAGGGACCCAACGTCATGTGGCAGGGCGACGCCTCGCCCGGCATCTGGGTCGGCGCCGTTCACGCCCAGCTCTACGCCTGGATCGACGCGTATAGCCGCGCATGTGTTGCGGCGAGGTACTACGCTAACCAGCGCCTGCCGGCCTTCGATGATTGCCTCTACCGTGCCATCGCCCGCTACGGCGTTCCAGCGCTGGCGCACGTCGACAACGGAAGCCCGTATGTGTCGGGCCACTTCAAGCGCGTCTGCGCCGACCTCGGCATCCAAATCATCCATGCCACACCCTACCAGCCAGCCGGGAAGGGCTGTACTTCAAACTGCTCGCCTTCCCTTCAGAGGGATACCAGTTCGTTCCGAAGAGTCGCCACGTCGGCGTGAACGGCGCTTACGGCACCAGCATTGCCGCCGTGGCGACGTCCGTCAATCGTGTAGTGGACGCTCCGATCCATGCAAGCGGGCGTGAGGCCTTTTGCCACCGCGGTCGGCATGGTTGCCCGCCCAGATAAGCTCGCGTTGCACCTGCTCGTAGGCGGCGGCCACGCGGGGCAGGGACGCCACGTTGGGGTCGTCCGCCATCAGCCAGTCGACCAGGGTCAACAGCAAGTCGGCCCGACTCTTCACCGGATCGCCAAGAGGTCGTGGCTCCTTCCAGTCGGTGCGCAGAATCTCCACGAGGTTGAACTCCTTGATCGTGAGGTGCACCGTCCAGCGCACCGTTCGGCTATC
>DAHWHT010000287.1 GCA_027335515.1 Clostridia bacterium | reverse complement strand
CGCCAGGCGGTGACGTAGGCGATGCCTTCCCGGCGGGCCCAGTCCGACAGCTTCATAGACCCAGCAAAGCACATATTTGCGTATATATGACTATGATCTCGTGAGCAGTTGGCTACCCTCCATCGGTGGTTCGATAGACGTCCACCCGGCCGGCGTCGGAGGTGGCGACCCACGCGTGGGCGATTCCAAGAAAGTCTGCGGACAACGACACCCCCGGAGCGGCTGCGGGCGTCAGGACGTTGGTCCACCTGCGCCCGCCGTCGGTCGTCCGGAAGACGGCCCGCGATGTCACGCCCCACCCGCGGATGGCGCTGATCATGTGGATGGAGGTGAAGGGGGGGCAGGGGGGTGCCGCCGCCGGATTGGGCCATCTCCCGTTGGTTTTCGCCGCGGCGGTCGACCCGGATACCGTGCCGGAGGACATGGCCGGTGTTGCGGTGGTGCCCCGGGGGGCGGGCGGGGCCTTGGCGCATCCCATCAAGAGCAGTCCCACCGACACTGCGACCGGCACCGTGGCGGATGGGCGCACTCGGACCCCTCCCCACGAGCAGCAGACGCCAGCGCTCCGTGCTTGGTTTCATGCCCTTGGGACCGGGGCGGGGCACCGCACCGAGCTTGTGGAGGCGCACCGCTCGGAGACGGGCGCTGTTCGGCCACGGGCTACTGCGCGGGCCGGCCCACGGCGGCCGGGTGGGGCCGACCAACGCTTCGCCTTCGGCGACATGGCGTCGCTGGCTCGACTGCGGGTCGTGCCGACCGTCCTCAGCGGCTGCGACGTTTGCTCCCGCCGCCGCGTCTCGCCGTTGCGGGTGGAGGCGGCGCGCCGCTCTCCAAACCACGCCGGACGCCGAGGTACGCGGCCGGCGGGTCGAATTCCGGCTGCGGCGCGCGCGGGGGCGCCGAAACGTTGAGCGGCGTCGATGTGTACGGAGATTCTGGCGAGCAGGAACCACCCCGAAGTCCAGGCCACGCGATGGCGGGGTGCCATCCTCTCGTTTGAGGATTGCACCCCGCTCGCGCAAGAAGGCTCGCCCACCGGTCCTACCCTCGGACGCCGCCATCCTGCGATCGTCCGTGGGCGCCGGTCACGATCCGTACCGCTTCGGCCTCGTCTGTTGCGCGAATGATGCCGCGCAGCCAAACGGACAGACGCTCCGCGTCCTGCTCCTGTGCCACCGCGCGCTTCACCGCCGCCGGCACCACGCGGAAGCGCGCCTCAAACGCATCCAACACATCCTGGCACCGACCGGAGCGAAGCCCCTGGGCCTGACCCTCGGCCTGACCCTGGGCTCGACCCTCGGCCTGACCCTCCGCACGACCCTCGGCACGAATCTTGCGATCCAGGTCCTCCCACAGCTTGGATGCCAGCCCCATGACGTCCAGCACCTCCACCATGTGTTCCCAGTCTTCCGGCGGCGCCCGCTCGTACGTGAAAGCCAGCAACGCCTGGACAACACCCTCGCGCCGACGCCGGTCCATCCCTGCCAGCAACGGTAGAATCTGCCGCAGCTTCTCCCCGTACGGCGGCCGCAGACCCATCCACGGCAGCAGCGCCACTTCCAGTGCCTGCGCCGCCTCCAGCGGCTCACCCCGCTGTACCCACGCGTGCAAACGCGCGTCCCCGTCCTGGTTGCGTAGGCAGACCTGTTTTGCCTCCAGCGTAACGCCTTGGACCCGCAGCAGCAACGGCGTCCGCCGCCTACCCCACACGATCACCGTCTGGACGGCTTGGCGCGGGTAGTGTTCCGCCACCGCCAAATGGTAGCGAATCCAACGCGTCACTCGGCCGTGCCCCGATCCCATGTCATACTCCACATGCCAGATGCTGCCGTCTTCGGCCCGATACAATGCGTCTGTTCTTTCCGCGGCAGACTGTACCACGGGGACGACGCTGTTCAGGACCTGGACCATGCGTGGGCTGTCCACCCCGAGACCATTCAGGGACGTGCCTTTCAGGATGCGGGCCAACAGGTGATGGGTGTGGTCCTTGAGTTCGCGCGCCGGCTTCGCCATGCGCCACCTCCCCACACAATACGAGAACAAATGTACGCTTTTCTCTGGGCGGACGGCAACGTCGCTTCGGCCCATCCGGCGCGTCCATCCTGGCGGGTATGGCCGGGGGTCGGTCCCCCACGACCACGTATCCAAACGTCGGGAGTCGTCCGCAGCGGTGGCAGGTGAACTGCGGGCGCGCCGCGCACCACCCGAGCCGCCGCGCCTGGAGAGGGGCAAGAGGCCCCACACGCCCACCAGCGCCAAAAACGACGGACTTCCACGAGGGGCGCCCATCCAGCCGTGCGGCGCGCGTGTCGCCGGCGCGGCGCACGACGGCCGGCGCGGCTCCACCCCCGTGGAGTCTCCGCGGTCGTGTGTTGCGCCCACCCCCGTGAACGGCAGGGACCGATGGACCCGCGTGGAAAGGCCGCCACATTGAACATGGGACACGGTCGGCGCCATGGCAAGACCACGCTCGAGGCGGTGGCGACCTGTCGCGGAGGGGTGGTTTCCCCTGACGGCCGAAGCCCGCGCGCCCCGGGCCTACCGCGACCCCAGTGGACGCGTCGTTCATCACGACGGATCGACCCCCGTCGTCTGGCGGATTTCCGTTTACGCCATCGCCTGCCGCGACGGTCGTGTCTTGATGATGGAACCGGAGTTCGCCCCGGGGCGATGGGACCTGCCCGGGGGTGGCATCCACCCAGGTGAGCCGCTCGTGGAGGCCGCCAGCCGCGAATGCTGGGAGGAAACCGGCCGACACTTCACCGCCGCCACCCCGACTGTGGTGCACTTCCTCGCCGAAGAACGCCTCTACCTGGAGACAACCATCGAGCCGGGCGCATCGCCCTTCCGCCACTCCGTGCTCCTCGCCCTGTCGGGCATCGCCGGTTGGGATGCCGACGCGACTTGGAGGCGGCCCACGGCAGAAACCCGGCGCGTCGCCTGGCTCGATCCGCAGACGCTGGCGAGGTCGAGTGTCTATCCCCACCACTGGACCGCCCTGCGCCTTGCCGGCCTCGTGCGGCACTGACACCGGCGTGCCGCGGGACACCGCGCGCCACGCACCGCAGGGGACCCGTGGGAAACGCCCGGCCCTGCGCAGTGGAACCAAAGGCGCGGATCGACCGACCGCCCGATGCCGCGACCTCCTCGGCGGGCGGGAACCAACGCGAAGGCGAGAGGAAGGGCATGCGCATGCGCGACAACCTGGATGTGGTGACGGGCGCGTTCAGCTACACCGGCAAATACATCACGCGCCGCCTGCTGGCGTCCAACCGCCGCGTGCGCACACTTACGGGCCACCCGGAACGCGCTGGGCCAACCGACGCCTTCGCCGGTGCGGTCGAAGCCAGGCCCTTTGCCTTCGATCGGCCGCAGTTGCTGACCCGGGACCTCGCCGGCGTCGACACCCTGTACAACACGTATTGGATCCGCTTCGCCCGCGGCGGTGTGACGCACGAGACGGCCGCCACGCACCTGCGGGCGCTGATCGCCGCCGCCGCCGCCGCAGGAGTGCGGCGCATCGTGCACATCAGCATCACCGGCGCATCCTCCGCCTCCCCCCTCCCGTACTTCCGAGGTAAGGGCGAAGTGGAAGCTGCCCTCGCCGCATCCGGCCTGGCCCATGCCATCCTGCGCCCAGCGCTGATTTACGGACCGGAGGATGTCCTGGTTCACAACATCGCATGGATCGCCCGCCGGTTTCCCATCTTCCCGGTGTTCGGCGATGGTCGCTACCCCGTGCAGCCGATCGACGTGGAGGACTTGGCCGCACTCGCCGTGCAACTGGGCGCCACAGAAGACACGGTGACCGTAGACGCGGTCGGGCCGGAGACCTATCCCTTCAGGGAGTGGGTGTGGCAGATCGCACAGGCCGTCGGGCGCCATCCCCGTCTGCTGCCGGTATCTCCCGAAACTGGCATGGCTCTGGCGCGACTCCTGAGCCGCGTCGTCGGCGACGTGGTCCTCACCCGCGATGAGATCTCCGGTCTGATGGCTGGATATCTCGCCGCCCCCGGGTCACCGACCACCCCGGGGCGATTCAGCGCCTGGCTGCACACCCACGCGGACACCCTGGGCCGGCGCTACGCATCGGAGTTGACGCGCCACTACGACCGCCTCCCCGCAGCGCGGTAATGGCAGGAGAGGAAAGATCCCGCCATCGTCGCCCCGCCATGCCCTCCCCAGGGTGCGTCGTGAAAACGGTTCGCCGCGCGGCCTTCCAGCTTCAGGCGCCGATACGCGCGCCCCCACGCCGCATCCCGCAGACAGCTGCGGCCGTTGCAGGCATCCGAAGGCATCCAGAACCCTCACCGCCTACAGCCGGAGGATTCCGGGCGTGCGAACCACGCGGCACCCTCGCGGGTTCGTTGTCTTGCTTGGCTTGGCCTGGCCCGCTCGAACGCCGCACGCGGGAGCGCTTGCGCACCTGGCGAGGCGGCGAGGCCCCCGGGCGCCCAACCCGCATCGAGCAGGCGACACGCCCGCCAAGGCCGGCGGCAGTCCTCCCGCCACGGCGTGCAGACATCCCGGACCCAGCCATGGTGGGCGGCACAGCAGACCCGGACATCCTCTCCCCACGTTCGCAGCGTACCGGACGGCCGTGGGGACCGGCACGGGGCGCAGGCCAGATCGTCTGGGCACGTTACGGGCGTTATCCAGACCGGCGGCCACAGCCTCGGACGGCGCCCGCCCCGCGCTCAGCGTCGGACGCCCCCGCATCCCTGGCCGCGAGAAACGAACGGTCCGCCGCCCTGGATGAGAAGGCACCGCTCAGACCGCAGGCAGCGCACGGATCCATCCGTCGGGCTGGCGGACGGGAACCGCCGGGCAGGTGTTCACCCCAGACATCAGCCGGACGTCCGCCGCAAAACCCTTCTCACGCAACTCCCGGCCGCTGCCGCACTCCCAGAGTGCCTCGCCCAGCCCCGCCCCCGCACACCCAAAGGCACCGGTGGCCGCCGCGGCCTCGGGCGACGGCCGCAGCCCCGTGGCGGCAATGATCGCCCCGGCCGCCAGTTCGTCCTCCAGGGAAGGCCGCAGCGCGCCTCCCTGCGGCCACCGCTCCCCACAGGCCACCACGCTCACCGGTCGGCGAAGGCGCCGGTGTTCGTCCACGGCCGCGGCCGCCACCGCGGCGGCGTTCACGAGAGCCCCGACGAACAGGGCGCACGCCCCTTCGGCCCGGCCGCAGCAACGGGCGCCGTTCAGGGTGGAGACGATCAGCCGCTTCCCAGGGGGCAGACGGGTCAGCGACAACGGCGAAAGACTCCAACCCTCCGAAGTCGGGGCGCGCCGGCCGCGGAGCACGACGGCGTCCGGAATGCGCTGGGCGTCCTGTTCGGCCGCCCGGTCCGACGCGGCCGGGAGCACCTCCGCCGCGCGGCCCACCGCCACCGCCACCGCGCTGGAAAAGGAAAAGGCATCCACGATCACGACGATGTCGCCCCGGTCCGCCGCGAGGGCCGCGCCCGCCGGCCCCCAAAAGAGGCGGCACTCAAACCCATCCTGATCGAGCGCCGCCAAGAAATCAGCCCTCCTCGCGAACGGGAACCCCGCCTACGCGCCCGGCACGGGACGCGCCGTCCCTCCGCGAGGCGGCGACCCGGTCGATCGCACGGCCCTGGTCATCACGACGGTTTCCACCGGGAAGCCGTTGGGGTTGTCCACCACCTCCGGCTCGCCCGCCGTATACCCCTCGGTCTCATAGAGCCGAACGTTCCCTGGCATCGACAGCCGCACCCGGCACCAGAGCGTGACCATCCCCTGGCGCAGCGCGTACGCATCCAACCAAGCGAGCAGGCAGCGGGCAAGACCCCGCCGCCGGGCTTCCGGCACGACCGACACTCGAGCAAATTGCAATCGATCCCCGTCCTGCCTGAAACGCGCACACCCCTGAGCGACACCGGCGACGAAACCGACGATCGCGGTCCATGAACTATTGGCCA
>DAHWHT010000282.1 GCA_027335515.1 Clostridia bacterium | reverse complement strand
CGATCCGCGCCGCCACCCCCAAGCGTGACCCGGCCGCGCCGTCGGCGGCTGCCCGGGCCTTAGACGGTCGGGCTCCCGGCCCCGTGGGTCTGGAGGACGGTGCAGCGGGCGCCGTCCTTCACCCATCCTTTGTCGGTCGTGCGGCGACGGCGTCGGTCTGCCAGGCATGGTAGGCGGCGTCAAGCCTGTGGTCGTGGCCGCCGCCGATGACCCGGCCGGTGTCCAACGTGGCGGTCGATCGCATCGCCGCCGAGCCGCTGCGCCGCCGCAGTTCGGTCGGCGACAGGGCGAACACCCCGCGCAGGGTTGAAGGTTCGGACGCTGGAGAATCCGGTGGCGAAGGCAACATCCGCCATCGGCAGCGTGCTCTTTTCGATGCAGGATCCGGGCCGCCTCGGCCCGCTGGGCCCGCGCGAGCGCCAGCGGTCCGGAGCCGGCCTCGGTCCGCAACTGCCGTTCGATCTGGCGCACGCTGTAGCCTAGGCGTGCGGCCAGTCCGGGCACCCCTCCCCGGTCGACCACGCCGTCGGCTCAGTGCCCGTGCGGCCTCTGCCGGTCGAAGAACCTCTGGCCACCTGTCAAACCTGCTCATACTTACCTTATCGGCGCGGTTTGCGCGGCGTTTCGGATAGCTGCTTCAACCTCCCCGTGTTGTCGTTGGGCTTCCTCGTATGCCTCCTCCACACGCGCGCTTGCGGATCGACGGACCAACGCCTTCGCCACCCGTGCCCGGCACGCGCCCGCCTCGCGTACAGGGACACCGGCGCGACTCCTGAGCCGATTCGCCAGCGCGCTTCCACAATCCTCCGAATGGGCCGGAAACACCAAGATGTGGCAGGTTTCCTGCCTCGTTCCCGCCCGGCCGACGCCAGCAAAGGACCTCGTGCCTGGATGGGGGGCGCACCCACACGGCCGGCCCGGCCGCCCGGCGCCGGGCAGCGTGGGACCGGAACCGCCGCGGGTCAACGCCCGCGCAGCCACCAGGCCACCGCCGCCGCCGCGTCGGGGAGCCACGCGGCCACGGGCGCGCCGGCATCCGCTCCAGCCTTGGGCCGCGGGCCGACGCGTATCGCCCGCACCCCCGCCGCCGCGGCCGCCTGGATATCCGTCGGGGAGTCGCCGATCAGGAGCGAGGCGGCCAGGTCCAACCCCAGGACCTCCGCCGCCTGATACACCAGGCCGGGTTGGGGCTTGCGGCAGTCGCAGCCGTCCTCCGGGCGGTGGGGACAGACAAACACCCCGTCAATCCGTCCCCCGGCCGCGGCCGCCTCGGCCAGCATCCGGTCGTGAATCGCCTGGATCGTGGGGGCGCGGGCCAATCCACGGCCGATGCACGCCTGATTGGTGACCACGGCGCAGACCAGGCCCGCTTCGGCCGCCTGGCGCAGGGCGGTCCGGGCCCCGGGCAGCCATTCGAACCCCTGGGGGCTCAGGACGTAACCATCGGGGATCCGACGATTGAGCACCCCGTCGCGGTCGAAGAGAATGGCGGGCCGCAGGGGGCTCACAGCTGGTAGAGGATGCGGCTGCCGGCACCCCAGAGGTGGAAGGGCATCTCGCGATACTCCGCCAAGGCGCTACGCACCGCCGCCTGGCGGTCCCCTGGACAATACAGCAGCAGGAAGCCGCCGCCGCCGGCACCGGTCACCTTGCCCCCCAACGCCCCGGCCTCCCGCGCCCGTCCATACATCTCCTCGATCCCGTCCGTACTGATCCGATCCGACAGGCCGCGCTTCAGACGCCACGCCTCATGCAGCAGCCGGCCGAAATCGTCCAGCGCACCCTGGCGCAGCAGCACCTCGCCGGCCTGCGCCTGGCGGCGCATCGCGTCCAGGGTGTCCAGGTTGCGCCCGACCCTGTCCGCCTGATCCGCCAGGACCGCGCCCGCCGAACGGCTGACCCCGGTGTAGAAAAGGAGCAGCCGCTCGTCCAGCCGGTGCAGCGTCTCGGTCGGCAGGTCCACCCTGCGGCAGTCAACCCGGCCGTCCGCCTCGAACACCATGTGCCGCAGACCGCCGAAGGCGCTGGCATACTGGTCCTGCACCCCGATCGGCCGGCCCAACCGCTCCAACTCGATGGCGCAGGCCTCCTGGGCCAGCTGCGCCGCGCCGACGGCCTCGCCGCGGTAGGCGTGGAGGGCGTTGAGCAGACCCACCGTCACCGCGCTGGACGAACCAAGCCCCGTCCCCTCCGACGGAATGTCGGCAAACGTCGCAAGCTCGATCCCCCGCTCCACGCCCGTCAGCCGCAGGGCCTCGCGCACCAGGTCGTGGCGGACCTCGTCCACCGCCGCCACCGTCTCCGTGCGGGTGTAGGCGACACGGATCTGGTCATCAAAGCGGTCCTTGGCCACGACATAGAGGAACTTGTCGATGGTGACACTCAGCACCGCCCCCGATATGCGGCGGAACACGTCCGGCATGTCGGTGCCACCGCCGAAGAAACTGATCCGCAGGGGCGACTGCGCGACGATCACTCCGGCCACTCCTCCTGCGCCGCGGCGTACGCGGCGGGGGTTCCGATATCCCGCAGGTACCCCCGCAATGGAATCCCCGTCGCCCTCCCCAGCCAGTGCGGCACCAAATCCCGGGCGATGTCCGCCGGGTCCGGCGCCGTCAGGGCGTCCACCACCCGGCCCGCCATCACATACAATCCCGCGTTGGCCCAAGTCCCCCTGGGCACGGCGGGCTTCTCTTCAAAACCCACCACGCACCCGTCGTCGCCCAGCTCCACCACCCCGGTGGACCGCAGGTCCTCCGGCTGGAAGAGCCCCATGGTCAGCGGCCGCCCCGCCGCAACATGACCCCGCCACAGCTGGTCCAGGTCGGCGTTGGTCAGGTTGTCCGCGTAGGCCACCAGCACCGGCTCGTGGGGTGGAAAAAACGCGCGGTTGCGGCGCAGCGTCCCCGCGCTTCCCAGCAGCTCGGGCTCGTGGGCCGTCTGCAGGCGCGGCGGACCGCGGTAGCCACGGACGAAGGCCTCCACCTGATCCGCGAGGTGGTGCGTATTGATCCGCACCTCCTCGCAGCCGTAGCGCTCCAGGTGTGCCAGCCACCACGCCAACAGGGGACGCCCCCGCACCTCGATCAGGCACTTGGGCGTCCGCAGGGTCAGCGGCCGCAAACGCGTTCCGAGCCCGGCCGCCAACAGCAGGCAGCGCATCAGAGCTCGTACCTTCTCACATACTCGACGGTGCGGCGGATCCCCTCGTCCAGGCCCACCTTCGGGGCCCAGCCGGTCGCCGCCACAAAGCGCCGGCCGTCCAGGGCAATGTGCAGGACCTCTCCCGGCCGCGGCGGCTGGTGCTGCGACGCCACCTCCCGCCCCAGGGCACGCGCCAAGCCGTCGCGGATCTCCAGGACCGAGACCCCGACGCCCGTACCCACGTTGAAGGTGTCGCCGCCGCCGCAGTCCCCCAGCACCGCCGCATTGGCCGCGACGATGTCCGTGACGTACACGTAGTCCCGGGTCTGGCGGCCGTCGCCGAAGATCTGCACCGGCGCATTGCGCAGGGCCGCGCGCGCGAAAATGCTGACCACCCCGGCCTCGCCGCGCGGGCTCTGGCGCGGGCCGTACACATTGGGGTAGCGCAGCACGGTGTAGTCGAGGCCATACAGATGGCGATACAAAAAGAGGTAATGCTCCACGGTGTGCTTGGAGATCCCATACTGCGAGATCGGCCGCACGGGGGCGTCTTCCGTCACCGGCACGCGCTCCGGATCCCCATACACGGCCCCGCCGGTCGACGCATACACCACCTTGCGCACCTTCGCCGCCACGCACGCCTCCAGCAGGTGGATACCGCCGATCACGTTGATGGCGGCGTCGCGCTCCGGCTCCCGGGTCGACACCCGGACATCCGACTGACCCGCCTCGTGGAAAACCACCTCTGGCGCCGCCGCCGCCACCGCCCGCCGCACCGCGTCCCCGTCCCGCAGGTCGACCCGTTCTAAAACGACCCCCACCGGCAGATTCCCTGCACTGCCGGTCGACAGATCGTCCAGGGCCGTCACCGCGTGGTCGGCCGCCACCAGATGCTCCACCAGGTGCGACCCGATGAACCCCGCGCCTCCGGTCACCAGGATCTTCACGTGGTTCCCCCCAAGCAACGGCGTGCCCGCGCCGTGTGTGATCCCGCGTCTTACGCCGGCAATCGACGGTTCCCCGCCGACCCGCCCCACCCCTCCATAGCCGTCCCGTCTGGGCCCGGCTTTGTCCGCGGAGGCCGACCCGCACGGCGAAACACGGCCGCCACCACCCCGACACCGTTCAACGGGGCCACGGCCACGGCCGCGGCCGCAGCAGGCGAGCACACACCGGCCATTCCACCACAACGAGCACGAGCAGGACCGGCACGCCCCAGACCATCACCCGACCGGCCACGGGCGCGGCGCGCGCAAGCCCTCCGGCCAGCGCACCCAGCGCCGAACCCATCCCGGCCAGGCCGGCGCCGGCCAGCGGCGCAAGCCAGGCGGCAAAGCGCAGCCGCTCCCACCAAAGGGCCACCAGCAACACCGCGGCCAACGCGGCCGGGCCGAGCGGCACCCGGGCCGTCGGCGGCAGCGGCTGGGAAGGCAGGGCGGCCAGCACGGCGCCCGCCAACCCGGGCGGCGCCTGCGCCGGAGGACCGAAAACGCCAAGGGCCCCGACCGGATCCACCTGCCGCCAACGCTCGGCGCAGGACGGGCAGACCCGCAGGTGCTCCGCGACCAAAGCCGCCCGCTCCGCCGAAAGACTACCGTCGATCCAGCGGCGCCACAGACGCCGAACCCTCGCGCAGTCCATCGCTGGCACCCGTCATCCCCTCCCCAAGTCGGGCCGCCAGGCGCCTGCGTGCCCGATACAATCGGTTCTTCACGATGGTCAACGGCAACCCCAGCGCCGCGGCAACCTCGCGCAGCGGCAACTCGCGGTCATAGGCAAGCACAATCAGCAGGCGCTGCTCGGCGGGCAACTCCGCCACGGCCCGCCGCACCGCGCGCCGCCGCTCCGTGGCGAGCAGGGCGGCCTCCGGACCCGGATCCACCGCGGCAAACGCATCCCAGTCCGCTTCCAGGGCCATTGGGGGCCGCGCGGCCCGGCGGCGGGCGGCGTCGCGACAGACGTTGACCGCGATCCGCAGCAGCCAGGGCCGCAGGGGGCGGGACGCGTCGAACCGGGCAAGGCCCACGAAGGCCCGCAGGAAGCACTCCTGGGTCAGGTCCGCCGCCTCGCAGCGGTCCCCGCCGCACCAGCGCAGGGCCAGACCGTAGACGGGATCCTGGTAGGCCCGCACGATCACGCCGAAGGCATTGCGCTCCCCCGCGCGGCAGCGGGCGATCGCCTCCAGCTCGAGCGCGCGCCCCTCCATGCCCGTTCCCCCTGCCCCACCGTTCCCCACACGCCCCATCACCTCTACGCGCCGCACACGCGCCGGTCTGATCGGCAACGGGAGCAGACCATACGGGCCGCGCTGCGTAGAACCGTGCGTCGGAACCAAACGGGAGGGCTCAACCATGAAACCGGCTTCGCGGCGGCGCGCAGGTCTCCTCGCGGCAATCGGCGCCGTGTGGTGTTTGCTGCTTTTCGCCCTTGCACCGGCGGGTGCCGCCGCCGGCACCGCCCCTGCCTCAGCCGCCACCAAGGCCGCACCCGCCGCGGCCTCCAGCGCGGCACCTGGCGGCACGGCCATGCCGCGGGACCAACAGCTGTTTGGCCAGGTGCTGATCCCGGCCGGAACGGTGATGCGCGAGGACATCCAAATGGTCGCGGGCAACGTCCAGGTGGACGGCCACCTCACCGGGTCGGTCACCCTGACCGCGGGCCAGGTCGAAGTCGGCCCGGCCGGCCGGATCGACGGCTCCGTCCACATCGTCGCCGGCCAGGTCGTCGTGCAGCCCGGGGGCCGCATCGGGGGCGACGTCTTAGTGAGCGGGCACACCTCCCGCCGCGGCATCGCCTGTCCCAGCAGCGGGATATCCTGCGCACTCGGGGCCGTCATGCGCCACACCGCGCAGGTGCACTACCGCACACACACCTACCGCCCCTTCGGCCCTGGCTTCCCTTCGGGCCTCCGACTGCTGCGGGGCGCCGGTCCCTGGCTCGGCTGGCTGTGGTTCGGCTTCCACACCCTGTCCTGGTTGGGCATGCTCGCCCTGGCCCTGCCCGTGGTCGCGCTGTGGCCGCAGGCCGTCGCGGCCACCGGAATGGAGATTCGGCGCGACCCCGGAGGCAGCGCCCTGATCGGACTTGCCGCCGGGGTGCTGGCCCTGCCGGCACTCGTCCTGGTCGCCATCACGATCATCGGTCTGCCGGTCGCCTTTGCCGCCGCCGCCGGCCTGATCGCCGTCTGGTTTTTCGGGTATGCCGCGCTCTGGCAGCTGTTGGGCGCGGCGACGCTCGGCCGCGCCGGCCGCGACGCGCCGCATCCCCTGCTGGCGCTGGCGGTGGGCTCCTTCCTGCTGTTCCTGGCGGGCTGGATACCCATCCTGGGCGGCCTGGTCTGGCTGGCAGCCTCCTGCCTGGGCGTCGGCGCCACGCTGCGGACGCGCTTTGGCAGCGGCACCCCGTGGCTGCGCCGAGGCGGTACGCCCCCGGCCGCGTCGTGAGGCGCAGGCCCGCAGCAACCCATCGCGATCGCACGTACGCGGCGGTGCGGCCGGCTCCGTGCGGCGGCCGCCTCAGGGGGAGGGCTTGTGGTGCAGGTGAAACAGACGGGCCAGGCCGGCGATGATGGTCCGCGCCGTGCGCAGGATGATCTGTGCATCCAGCCCGGCGCTGGAGCGCAGCGCATAGAGGGTATCGAACTTCAATTTCTCCTGGGGAAGGGTGTGGTAGTCGCCCTGCACCTGAGCCAGGCCGGTCAGCCCCGGCAGCACGTGGAGGCGGGTCGCAAAATGCGGCACCCGTGCCACCGCCGCGTCGTGGAGGGCCGGTCGTTCCGGTCGCGGACCGACCAGGCTCATCTCCCCGCGCAGCACGTTCCATAGCTGCGGCACCTCGTCGAGGTGCAACTGGCGCAACCAGCGGCCGACCCGCGTGGTGCGCGGATCGGCCGCCGCCGCCAGGACGGGTCCGGTCACCGCCTCCGCATCGTGCACCATGGTCCGGATCTTGATCAGCGTGAAGCGTCGGCCGTTGCGACCAACGCGTTCCTGACGGTAGAGCACGGGCCAACCGTCCTCGGCGGCGACCAGGGCCAGGGCCAAAAGCACGGCGGGGAAGGTGATGGTCAGAAACAGCACGCTGAGGCTGACGTCAATCGAACGCTTCATGACCTGCTGGTAGCCGCGGCCGCTGGGGGCCACCTCCATGACCAATCGACCGTCCCAGGCGCGGGGCCGGCTCTGCAAGAGCAGCAGGTCGAGCAGACGCGGCACGACGAAGAGTTCGAGGCCGGTCTCCAGGGCCAGCAGGGCCAGAGCCTCCTTCAGTTGCCCGGACAGGGTTTGGTCAAGCAGCAACCCGGATACGGGCGCCTCGCGCGCGTGCGCGCGCACCATCGCCACGGCCGCGTCCGTGGTCACCCCTTCGCAGTTGAGGTCCCCAACCACCTTGAACGGCATGGATTCCGAAGCGGCCGACGGGGTGCCGGCGAGGGATCCAACGTGCAGCAGCAGCAGGGCGGGAACACCGATGGCCCGCTCCCAGCGACGGTAGAGGACACGCCGGTACGCGTACAGGAGCAGGAAGGTATTGACGGCGGCCAGCGCGATGACGCTGCGCGGCACGCCGAAGCTGCGCACAAAAAAGGAAGCCGCCATCGCCACCACGGCGTTGAAGGCCGAGAGCAGAAACAGGCTCTGAACCTGCTCCGGCCAGGGCGGTTGGCGCTCCTCATACAACCCATACACCTGCGCCAATACGACCGCGGCCAGCACAACCAGCGGCAGCGCCCCGAGCAGGGCGTGTTCGTTGTAGGTGGGCGGCACGCCGAGAAAGCGCATCAACAGCGCCAGCCCATACGCCAGGGCCACCGCCACCGGGTCCAGGACGATTAACCAGCCGGTCGGCCTGCGCCGACGGCCGCCCGGTCCCACACCCACGCCTCCCACTTCGATAAACCCCGTTCGCCTTTCAGAGAGCCCCGACGCAAATACCACCCGGTCCACGAGGCGGACGTCGACAATCCACATTCGCCGGCGAGGGATTCGCGCCCGTACCAGCGCTGTCCTCTCGCTCCCGTCTCTGGAAGGACTCTGGGAATGAGCATAAGGCTTGCCAGGACCGGGCGGAAGGCCACAGAGCCTACCTGTCGAATCCGAGAACTGGCCCGCAAGCGCATCGGGGGTGAAGCCCGCTTGGCCCGACCGACAAAATCCAAACGCCGACACCACAGGGCCGCGCTGCCCGCCATGTGGCCCGAACCCGCAGCAAAGACGGCCATGCCGCAGGAGCGCCTCCTGCTGGTCCTCGGTGGCGTGCTGGGGGTGCTGCTCGGCACCTGCGTCCTCTTCCGAGGGCTGTACTTCCCCGCGCAACAACTGGTGGCGGTGGCCTGCGCCTGCGCCATCGCCATGGGGGTGGCCCTGGCCGGCCGCACGCCGGGTCCCCTGCTCCGCCACCGCCTGGACTGGCTGGCGTTGGGGGTCGCCGCAAGCTACCTGCTGAGCCTGTTCGTCGCGGTCCATCCGAATGCGGCCGTGCGGTCCTGGCTGGTGCACACGATGGACCTGCTGGTGTTCTGGTCCGCTGCCGAACTCGCCCTGCGCTCGGAGCCGGCGCGCCAGGCGCTGCTGCACGGCCTGCTGCTCGGGGGGGCGCTCGCGGCGCTCACGGGGTTGCTCGGTGCGGGCGGCGTCGCCGGCCGCGGATGGTTCGTGACCGACCGCATCTTCACTTCCATCCAGTACCCGGACGGCGCCGCCGCCTATCTGGCCGCCATCGCCTTTCTGTCGTTCGGATTGCGGCTGCGCAGCAACCGCCCCCGTCTGCAGGTCGCGTACGCCGCCCTCGGAGCCATCCTGCTGTTCACGTTCGTCTTCGCCCTTTCACGCGGGGCGGCCCTGGTGTTTGTCCCCGCCGCCATCCTCTTCACGCTGATGCAGGAGCGCGCGCGCCGCCTCCCGGCCGCCGCCTCCATCCTGCTCTCCCTCCTGGCGGTGGCCGTCGGATCGGTTCCCTACGTCCTCGGTCTGAAGGCCGCCCACCTGCACCACGCGCCCGGCGCGGGGCCGGTGCTGGCGGCGGTCGTGCTCACCCTGGCGACGGCGATCGTCCTGGAGTGGATCCGGCAGTGGCTGGCCACACACGGCGCCCACCTCAGCCGTTACGTGCCGCTGGGGCTGCGTGTGGGCGGCGGTGTCGTGCTGGCGGGCGGCATCGCGCTCGCCATTGGGCTGCGCCACGACGCCCTGGCGCGCCTCGGACGCATCAGCACCCACAGCTACAGCGCCTGGTCGCGCATCCGCTGGTGGCTGGACGGCCTGCACATGGTGGCGCTGCGCCCCATCCTCGGCTGGGGCGGCGGCGG
>DAHWHT010000267.1 GCA_027335515.1 Clostridia bacterium | reverse complement strand
ACTTCGGCGACGTCCTCGGCTTGACGGTCCACGGCTTTCTCTGAACTGTGTTGCACGGCGGCGTTCCCTCCGGCTCAAGCAAAGTTGGTGGCACTCTGCGACCTGATTTTTGAATCCCTACGCGCTGGACTCACCCCGGTGGATGCCTGCCGCGCCGGGTCGGCGCTCCGCCCCCGGTCGCGTCCTACGAACTCGTGGGTGAGGTAGACCGCAGGCGGGACCGGTCGCCCCTGAAGGAGGTCGAGGGCAAGCGGCAGCAGACTCGCCCCGTACGACTCAGGGTGGAAGGTGACGCCGCCGATCAGAGGCGTGTCCGGGCGCCGGAGCTCTTCCCGGGCGCGGCGGTCAAGACCCTGGGTCACGGCCAGCGCATGCGCCGCGCGGCCAGCGGCGAGCAGTGCCGCCAGCGCCCCGAGGATCGTCTCGTCGTTGATACCCACTACAGCCATCCGGGCATCGCCGGGCAGTCCAGAGAGCAAGGTGCCGACCGCTCGGTTGGAGGTGGCTTCAACGTTGCCCCCGTCCAGGAAGCGTACACGCTCACGCGCGACGGGAACGAGGCGCCTGAGCCCGTCCAGTTGGCCCTGCAACCGCGCCCGCGGCACGGGGCCGGCCAAGGGCAGTTCCAGAGCAAGGACAACGTCCACGCGGCCCTGCCAGCGCTCCTGGATAGCGCGGCCGAGAGCCTCCCCCGCCAGCGTACCCGCCCGGTAGTTGTCCACTCCGAAGAACACCGCTCCGGGCAGTGGCACGTCCACCGCGATCACTGGGACCCCGGCGGCCCGGAAACGGTCCATCAACACATTGCCCACCGCTTCGTCGATCTGGTACTCGATCACCAGGTCAACTCCAGCGCGGATAAGGACATCGGCGTTGTGCACGGCGGCATCCGCCGACTCGCGATTATCCGTCAGCACCAGTTCGACGTTGCCAGCTTCCGCTGCAGCCCGCTCCAATCCATGGCGCACCTCTAAGCAGAACGGGTGCTGGTCGTTCATGTTGGCGAAGCCGATGCGGAAGTGGCGTGGCGAGGCGGCTACCGGATCGCGCGTGGCCGCCAGTGGACCACAGAGGGTAATTAGCGCCCCCGGGGGCAGGCGGCGGCGCAGGCCGTCTGGGACGGGTTGGGCCGACAGCAGGTGGCGCACGTCCGCAAGTCGGGCGAAAGGCATTCCGGCGGGACGGGGGAGTTCTCCACCCGCAAGCATAAGCACCACCCCTTCCGCTGCCTGCACCATGGCGGTCTTGATCTGGGCCAGATACGGATCGGTCTCGTAAACTCCTCCTCCGTCATCGCAGGCCTCGCAGCTCAGCAGCGCCTTGCCGACGCGCAGGCCGTGGAGGGGACGCTCGGCAGGATGCAGGTGCAGGGCATGCCCGTCGGCTTGGAGCAGACTCCCGGCCAGGACCACGGTGTTGGTGGGGTTGGCGGCCAGGAGTTGGGCCGTGTCCACCGCCCCGGCCAGTACGGTGAGGTTGCGCCTCGGGGCGAGTAGGCCAGCGATGCAATGGCACAGATCCCCCCCATCCAAAGCGATCACATCATCGTCGTCGACGAGGGCGGCGGCCTCGCGGGCCACCGCCCTCGTCGACTCATCCGTCAGTGGGTTGCGGGTCCGTCTCGCAGAAGCAGAGTGGTCTGCCGCCGGCAGCACGGCGGCACCACCCCGGATCCGTGTTAAGACCCCGCTGGCGGCGAGTGCGTCGAGGTCCGTGCGGATGGTCATCGGCGAGACGCTGAATTCTTTGGCCAGTTCCGAGACGACCACGGTGCCCTTTCCGCGGATGAGGTCCCTGATCGCCATCCGGCGGACATACGAAGTCATGTTGCCACCCCTCCGATCCGCCCGTCTCTTTGGCATGTCCGGTCGGTGGGCTGCCTCCAAAGAGACGGTGGCACGTTGATTCGCAAGATAACGCAAACGACCGTGGTGTGTCTATGGGAAAAATGTACGGTTCGCTTGCGTTTTGGCAGGTGAATCGCGTGCATGCGCAAAGCTCGTAGTCTAGCCTCGGGCCGCTCGGGACGCGGTGCCGCTATTAGGATGGAAGTTTGGAGAAGTACACAATGCACAGCGAGGGCGTGGGACTGATGCGGCAACTGCGGCAGGACTTTGCGGTGGCGGATCCCCGCTACGGGCCCGTGCCTCTGTGGTGGTGGAGTGGCGAGCCCGTCACCGAGGAGCGAATTCGCTGGCAGTTGCAAAAGTTGCGTGCGGCCGGCCTGCGCAACCTGTGCATCATCAACCTGGCACCGGCGGGACCGACCCACGGTTGTGGCGCCGACGAGCCGCGCTTTTACGACGAAGCGTGGTGGGACCTGTTCGGTTCTGCGGTGTCCGAGGCGGAGCGATTGGGGATGTTCCTCTGGTATTACGACCAGATTGGATTCTCGGGTGCCAACTTCCCCGGCCGCTTG
>DAHWHT010000245.1 GCA_027335515.1 Clostridia bacterium | reverse complement strand
CACCGGCCTGCGCGGCGTCGCCCGCACCCTGCAGGCCAGGGGTGCCCTGACACCGACCATCGGTGCCTAACCACGATCCTGGCCGCTCTTGAAAGGAGTCGACCCCCCTTGGCCGCGCCCGCTGCGGCGCCTGCCGCGCCGCGCCGTTACGACACGCTCCCCCCCGGCTACAAGTGGATCGCGCTCTCCAATACCACGCTCGGCGTGCTGATGGCCACGCTGAACCTCAGCATCACCCTGATCAGCCTGCCGGCGATCTTCCGCGGCATCGGCGTCAACCCCCTGGCGCCGGGCGAGATCGGCTACCTGCTGTGGATGCTGCTTGGATACATGATCGTCACCTCGGCCTTCTTGGTCACCTTCGGTCGCATCTCAGACCTGTACGGCCGGGTGCGCCTATACAACCTCGGGTTTGCGGTGTTCACCCTCGGCTCGCTGCTGCTGTTTCTGACCCCGGGCCGCGGCAACGGGGCGGCGTTGGCCATGATCCTCTTCCGGCTGGTGCAGGGCATCGGCGGCGCCTTCCTTTTCGCCAACGGCGCGGCCATCCTGACGGACGCCTTCCCGCCGGCCGAACGCGGGCTTGCCATGGGCATCAACCAGATCGCCGCGACCGCCGGATCCCTGCTCGGACTGATCCTGGGCGGTGTCCTGGCGACCGTCTGGTGGCGCGGCATCTTCCTGGTCAGCGTGCCCCTGGGACTGGCCGGCACCGTCTGGGCCTATACCATGCTGCGGGAAACGGCGGTCACGACGGCGCGCCAGCCGATCGACTACGCCGGCAACCTGACCTTCGCCCTGGGCCTGACGGCGCTGTTGGTCGGGGTGACCTACGGCATCCAACCCTACGGCGGCGGCGCGATGGGCTGGAGCAATCCGCTCGTGCTGGGGGCGCTGGCCGCCGGTGCGCTGCTCCTTTGGATCTTCGTGCGCATCGAAACTACGGTGCCCGCCCCGATGTTCCGCCTGGAGCTGTTCCGCATCCGCATGTTCACGGCCGCCAACATCAGTGCATTTCTCGCCTCGCTGGCCAACGGCGGCCTGCAGTTCATGCTGATCATCTGGCTGCAGGGGGTGTGGCTGCCGCTGCGCGGGGTACCGTTCGCGCGGACGCCCCTCGATGCCGCCATCGCCATGATTCCCCTCATGGCCGGCTTTCTGGTCGCGGGACCGCTGTGCGGTTGGCTTTCGGACCGCCACGGGGCACGCGCGTTCGCAACGGTCGGCATGCTGCTTTTGGGCACGGGCTTCCTCGCGCTGCGGGCCCTGCCGGTGGACTTTCATTACGGGCCCTTTGCCGTGGTGCTCTTCGCCATGGGTTGCGGTATGGGCATGTTCGCCGCACCGAACACCACGGCCATCATGAACGCCGTCCCCGCGGAGCACCGCGGCGCCGGCTCGGGCATGCGCGCAACGTTCCAGAACTCCGCCAACATGCTGAGCATCGGGGTGTTCTTTTCCATCGCCATCGTCGGGCTGGCGGGACGCCTGCCGCCGGCCCTCGACCACGGCCTCACCCGGGTCGGCGTGCCGGCGGCCGCCGCGGCCACGGCGGCGCACCTGCCACCGACCGCGGCCCTGTTCGCGGCCTTCCTCGGATACAACCCATTGCGCCACCTGCTGCCGACGGGGGTGCTCGCCACCCTGCCCCAGACCACGGCGGCCCGCCTGGTGGCACCGCCCTTCTTCCCAGGCCTCATCGCCCCGGCGTTCTCCGCCGGCCTGGGGGCCGCGTTCCTGCTGGCGGCGGCCCTGGCGGGGGCCGGCGCGACCGCATCCCTGCTGCGCGGCCGCCGCTTCATCCACGGGGTGGACGCCGCGGCGCACCCGGCCGCTGGCCCCGATGCGGACCGCGGTCAGCCGAGGATCTCCCCAAGCGCCTGATCTCCGCGCCCGGCGGGGACGGTCAGGTCGAGTCCGGCTGCGGCCAAGGCGGCGGCCAGTTCGTCGACGGTCATCCCCGCCGGGAGGCGCAGGTCCGTGGTCGCCGCGTTGTAGTAGGCAAGGAGGCGGGGCAGGCTGCGCGGAAAGAGCGGCGCGACCAGCGCGCGGATCGCCCGCGCATACTGGCGGATCTCCCACTGCGCCGCCTCGCCGTGGGGGTTGGCCGCCGGCCCCTCGTCCACGCCGACCGGGCGGCCATCGTCGCGCTGGTGCAGCAGCCAGCAGACGCCCTGGATGCTGGCCGTCCACCGCCACGTGGTATACAGGCCGTAGGCATGCAGAAAAAGCCGGGCCTGTTCGGCCGCGACGCCGTCTGCCAGCGCCTCCTCGAAATCGCGGAGCGAATCCTCCTGGCGCCGCGCCCAACGCGCGGCCCACTTGTGCTGCACCGCGTCCGGGACACGCGAGCCGGAACCCTGCTTGCCGCTTTCGGGCCGGCCGCGCCAGAACGTCGGCGTGTAATACTCGGGTTCAAGGGTGACATAGCGGCGGCTGACTTCGTTGCGGCCCTGGAGGGCGTCGACGGGAAAGCCGTGGCCGCCGTCGTCGCCCTGGCCCGTCCACAAAAGCTCCGCTGGGATCTCCACCCCGAGGTAGGCGACCGTGTCGACGGTGTGGGCCGAGCCGATGCGGTACTTGAACATCTCCCGCGCCACCATCAGCGGGGCCTTGATCTCAAGCTTGACCATCCCGCCGCGGAACGGACCGGTATGCTCGTTGCGTGCCAGAAAGTCCAACAGCCGCTCGTCGCGCGGCGTAAAGCGCTCGGCGCGTTTGGCGTACGAGACGCGTGCGTCGTTGACGGGCGTCAGGTCGGTCCCCATCGAGTCCTCCAGGCGCACATAGCCGCGATCCAGCACGGCCTGCTCCAACGGCTGCGGCTGCGGCGCGCTGCGCGTTTCCCCTGCGATAGCCACCACCCCCAAACGCCATAAGGCCAAACGGCCGCGTTGCCCAAGGCCCCCGCGGCCCGGGGGGCGGACTCAGTGCGGCAGCACGTGGATCCCCCCCGCGTAGACGGCACCGTAGCCGCACAGACCGATGCTGACCAGGATCAGCAGGGCGTGCTGCCAGCGAAAGCGCTGCCCGATGCCGAAGATCAGCAGCGCCAGCAACAGCGGGGTGTAGTCGAGGCTGAAGCGGTTGCCGAACTGCCCGGTGCCGTTGGCATAATAAAACAGTTGCGGCAGTGCCGTCAGCACCACGCTGATCCACGCCAGCCAGACGCCGCGCTGGCGCAGATCGGCCTCCAGGGTGTAGATGAAGGCCGGGGTCGTCAGGGTCAGGCTCTGGCCCGTCCCGGCCAGGGTCAGATAGGGCCAGACACCGTTGAAGTTGGGCAGGCCGTGAAACCCAGGGCCCGCAAGGAAGATGCTGTACAGCTGGTAGGGCAGGTGTCGGATGCTGAACATACCTTCTCGGAACGAGGCGCGGAAGTACGGGTTCATCAGGATATGCGCGTAGCCCGTGTCCAGGGGGTTTCCGGTACGCGCCGCGTTCCACCACAGCTGCACCGCGACGGCCGCGGCGATCAGGGCGGCCAGGGTGAAAAGGCGCTTCCAGTTCCACTCCCGTTCCCGCCACAACAGGAAGGGCACACCCAGCGCGATCGGATTGCGGCACAGCAGCGCGGCGCCAAACCAGGCGCCCACCACCGCCGGCCGGTTCGGACCGAAGCCCTCGCGCAGGCAGAGCAGATAGAAGAACACGGCCAGCACCTGAACGAAGTACCAGGGCGTGCCCCAGGTGGCGGCGTACCAAAAGACGGTGCCGAAGCCGAACAACGCCGTCAGCCACAGGCGCACCCCGACGCGCAGTCCGGCCCGCTCGGTCGTCTGATAGACAAGCAGCGGGCAGACGGCACCCACCAGGGCGGCGACCAGGCGCACCGGCGTGTTCTGGGGGCCGTGCAGGATCCAGACCAGCGGGATGAGGAGGAACGCGGGCAGCGGCGGAAAGAAGCTTGCCCAGTGGCCGTGATAGAACATCATGTCGAGCTGCGCCGGCGGTGGGGGAGTGAAGATGTGGCCGTGCAGCAGCGCCCAGGCCTCCCAGGCATTGTGGTCGAATCCCGGCCGCAGGGCGCGCGGCCAGACGCTGTGGACGTAGCACCACAAGGAGACGCAGACCACCAGGGCCTGCACACCATAGCGGCGCCAGATCGCCACGGACCGCGACACCCCCGGTTCCGCCCGCGGCGTCTCCACGCTCAGAACGTCCACGCCCCCAGTCCGCCGCGATGGTTCGCCCCGCGGCCACCACCGCCTGCCACGAGGGGGCAAAACCCGCGGCGGCGAATCCCCCCGCATGCGCAAGCGTCGGGTGCATCCCCTGGTTGTTACTGCGGTCGCGCTGACCGCGCTGATCGCGCTGACCGGCTGCAGACATGGGGCGACGCACGGCCCCACCGCCTCCACCGCCTCCACGGCCTCCACGGCCCGGCGCGCGCCGGCCGGGTCGACGACGAGCGCCCGGCCAAAGGCGCAGTCCTCCGCGGCGGCGCGGCGGGCCCAGGCGGCGGCCACACCGCCCCCGATCCCGATCCTGATGTACCACGTGATCGCGTCGCCGCCGCCCCACTATCCCTGGTGGCGGCTGTTTGTGACGCCCGCCCTGTTCGCCCGCCAGATGGCCGCCCTGCGCCAGGCCGGCTACCAGGCGATCACGCTGCGCCAGGCGTATGCCATCTGGGCGGGCCGCGCCAAGCCGCCGGCGCATCCCATCGTGGTTTCGTTCGACGACGGCTACCAGAGCCAGTACACCGCGGCCCTGCCGGTGCTGCGCCGCCTTGGCTGGCCGGCCCTGCTCAACCTGCAGGTCGGGCGCATCGGCGTCCCCGGCGGTTTGAGCCAGTCGCAGGTACGGGGGTTACTGGCGGCTGGCTGGGAGGTGGCGGACCACACGGTCACGCATCCGGATCTGACGACACTCGCCCCCGCGGCCCTGGAGCGGGAGGTCGCCGGCTCGCGCCGCACCCTGCGGCGGGACTTTGGCGTTCGGGTCCGCTTTTTCTGCTACCCGGCCGGTCGCTACAACCCCGCGGTGATCGCAAGCGTGCGGCGCGCCGGCTTCCTGGCGGCCACGACCACCTGGCCCGGCATCGCCTATCCCCCGGTGGGCGGCTGGTGGACCCTGAATCGGGTGCGGGTGGACGCCAATGAAGCTCCGGCGCGACTGTTGGCCGTCCTGCGTTGGTACGAAAGCCATCCGCCCGCGGCACCGCCGGCCGCCTTCCCGGTGCCGGTGCGGTCGTGAGCCCCGCGCTGCGCTGGCGGGCGCGGCGGACGGCCCTGGCGGTCGCCCTCGCGGCCCTGGCGGTGTATGGGGGGCTGTTCGCGGTCCACGCGGCCGCCATGGTCCGCTTCCCCTACCAAACCGACTACGGCGAAGGCCCGCTCTTATCCCAGGCGCGCCAGATCGCCAGCGGCCATGATCCCTACCACTCCGATGCGCGGCCCCCATACACCGTGGCCAACTACACCCCGGTCTACCCGCTCTTGGTCGCGGCGCTGCAACGCCTGACATCCGCACGCGGTTTCGGACCCAGCCGGGCCCTGTCGGGGGCGGCGACCCTCGTCGCGGCGGCCCTCGCGGCTGCCACCGCCCACACCCTGCTGCGGCGGGCGGGGCGCAGCGGCTGGACCGCGGCCGCGATCCCGCCGCTTTCCGCCGGGCTTCTCCTTTGCCAGCCGGATATCTGGCTGTGGGGTCCCCTGGGGCGGGTGGACGCCCTGGCGCTGGCCTGGACCATGGCGGGCATCTACGCGGTGGCCCGCCGCCCGCTGCGCGCCGACCGCGCCTGGCCATGGTTTCTTCTGGCCGTTCTGACCCGCCAGTCGTCCATCGAAGGGCTGGCGGCGGCCATCTGGTACCTCTGGCCCCAGGGGCGCACGGTCGCAATCCGCCTGGGCCTGCGCTGGGCCGGGGCGTTGGCGGTGGGGGTGGCGGCGTTGCAACTGCTGACCGCCGGCCGCTTCCTGCAGCAGATCGTCCTGGCAAACGTCAACACCTGGACGCCCGCCGCCGCACTGTTCGGCTGGCTTGGCTTTCTGTTCCTCAACGGCGGGCTGCCGTTGCTCGCCGGTGCCGCGTGGGGCTGGCGCCTGACGCGCGACCTTCCGGATGGGCGGCTGCTGCGCGGTTTTGCCGTCTCCGCCTGGATCGTATCCCTGACGGTCGGGAAGGTCGGTTCGTCGGTCAACTACTTCTTCCCCACCATCGCCGCCTGTTCCCTGCTGGCGGCGCTGATCCCCCTGTCCCCGCGGCGCGCCGGCCTGGCCGCCGCCGCGCTGGTGGTGTATGCGGTCGGCCTCGGACCCGTGGCCGACGGCCACGGCGTGGCCGCGGCCGCGGTGCGCACCCTCACCGCGTACCGGGACCCGCGCACGCCCGGCTACAACCGGTTGGGTTGGCGCGTCCCAGCCGACGGCCGCGACCCGGCGCAGCGCCGACTGGTCGCGCTGCTGCGCGCGACGCCGGGCCCGATCCTCAGCGAAAACATGGGCGACCTGCTGCTGGCGGGCCACCGCATCTTCTTTCAACCCTTTGAGATGACCCAGCTCTACCGCGCCGGCCGCTGGAACGACGCCCCACTGGTGCGGCGGGCTCAAACCGGCGGCTTCGGGTTGGTCGTCCTCTACTTCCCGCTGCGGGACCCGGCCGCCTGGGCAACCGACCGCTGGCCGCGCAACCTGCTTTCGGCCCTGGCCGTCCACTACCGCCCCGCTGGACGCATCGGCCGCTTCTACCTCTACCGCTACCGGCCGGTCTGAGGCGGGCGAGGCCGTGCGGCGCACCCAGAGCACCCGACGGCGGCCGCTCAGGCATCGGGGCCCTCGGCGTCTCCCGCGACCTCCGCGCCGCTCTGGCCATCACCTTCGTCACCCTGGTGATGGGCCACTCGCTCCAGCGCCCGCCCCATCGCGGCGCGCACCTCCGCCTCCGTTGCCCCCGGGCGCGCCAAGACCGCCAGCCGCACCTCGCCGCGCCCGGTTTCCGCCAACAACAACCCCGCCTCACCCTGCAGCCGCAGGCTCCGCCACGCCGCCGCGTCCGGCCGTCCGTCGTCGTCGTCGTTGAGCATGGCAGAGGCCCGGGACAGCAGCAGGGCCGCCGCCGGGGAGTCGGTCGCCACCACCGTGGCGGCCTGCGTGACCAGCGCCCAGCCGCGGGCGTGGCGCGCGAGTTCGGGGAAACGCCGCAGTTGGCGGCCCGCAACCGCCGGGTCCGGTACCGCCGGATCCAAGCCCGCGGCCCGCTCCAGATGCGCCGCCGCAGATCCCGCGGTTGCAGGCGCCCGCCGCACCGCACCCAGGCGGTCGACCACGATGGCCAGGATCATGCCCGTAAAGACCACCGCGAAGACGAGACCGACGACATCCACCAGGCCACCCCCCCACCTGCCCCGCTATTCCGCCAGCGGCACCTGCGCCGCCGCCCCATCCGCTTGCCGCACCTTGCGCAGCAGCATTGCGGGCAGGATGCTCACCGCCGCGATGACGCTCAACAGCACAAAGATGCCGTCGACGCTGCGTGTGAAGGCCACCGCGCCGACCATGCCCCCCAGGGCGGCCATCAGGCCGGGGGCCCGGGTACCGGCACCCGCCAGCAGGTTGTGCAGCGCCACCCCGGCGGGGGAGCGCGGCCCAAGACCGATGGCGATGGCCGCCGTCTGCGTGGCAATGCCGCGATTGAGCAACACCGTCAGCACCGCAATCCCGAACGAGCCGGCCACCCGCATGATGATGTTGTTGACCGCCGACGCGCGGCCGACCAGATGCTGTGGAATCGCGGACATGCCGGCGGTGGTTGCCGGCATCATCGCCAGCCCCATCCCGACGCCCCGCACCACCATCCAGACGACAATGGTCTCCGACGCGGTCGTCAGGCCGAGGTGGCGCATCAGGGCGTTGCCCCAGACCAGCACCGCCGTACCGACCACGACCGGGGGCAACGGCCCCACCCGGTCATACAACCTGCCGGCCAACGGCATCATCACGCCCGTGGCGATGGCGCCCGGCATCAGAATCAGACCGGTCTGCAGCGCCCCCATGCCGCGCACCATCTGCAGGAAGACTGGGATGAAAAACGCACCGGCAAACAGGGCGATGTTCAGGCCGACCACGTAGCACATGCTGGCGGTAAACGAGGCGTAGCGGAACACCCCGAGGTCCAGCAGGGGACGCGGCACCGTCAACTCGATCCACAGGAAACTCAGGAAGGCGACCCCGCTCACATACCACAGGGCGTTGATCGGCGCGGATTGCCAGCCCCAGGCCTGCCCCTGGGAAAAGGCCAGCAAGAGCGCAAACAGCGCCATCGCCGAGGCCACAAACCCCCAGAGATCAAACGGGCCGGCGTCCGAGGTGCCAAACTCGGGCAACACCGCGTTCGCCAGCAACATGCCCAGGACCCCCACCGGCAGGTTGACCGTGAAGATCCAGCGCCAGTTCACGTATTCCACCAGGTATCCACCCAGGGTGGGGCCGACCGCGGGGGCCAGCAGGATCGCCATGCCGAAGAACCCACTCGCAACCCCGAGATGCTCGCGCGGGATGGACCGGTAGACCATGGCCATCGTGGTCGGCATGATCATGCCGCCGCCCAGGGCCTGCAGCACCCGGGCCCCGATCAGCACGGGCAGGCTCCAGGAGATGGCGCACAACCCGGATCCGATCGTGAACACCAGCAGCGACAACAGATAGAGACGCTTGAACCCGAGGTGGTCTCCCAGCCACCCCGAGGCGGGAACGACCACGCCCAGCGCCAGCAGATAGATGGTCACCACCCATTCGACCTGGGTGATGGAAACACCGAAGGCGCGCTCCATCGTCGGAATGGCGACATTGACGATACTGGAATCCAAAAGGGCCATAAAGGCACCGACGATCAGCGCCAGAAGCACCATGCCCCAGGCCTCGGACACTCCCTCAGCCGCCGGTTGCGCCACGCTGCCGCCCCCCCTTCGAGCCCGGTCCGCCGGTCGCGCTCAACGGGTGTGAATGCGCACCGAGGCGCTCTCGCCAGGGACCAGTGCGGCTGGCACGCCCTGCAGGGAGATGTGCACCGGGATACGCTGGGTTACCGGGGTGAAACTGCCACCCTGGGCGGTCGTCGGCAACAGCGAAAAGGTACCGGCAGTCACCAGCCCGAGCCGCCGCACCCGCCCACGCAACGTGGTACCGGGCAGGGCGTCGACGTGCACACGCACCGACTGGCCGACGGCCACGTGCCGAATGCGGGTCTCCTTGACGTAGGCCGTGACCTCGATCCGCGCCAGGGCGCCCACATACCCCAGCGGCACCCCGGGTGCCACCACGCCACCGCGCACCGCCGCGTCGTTGACGACGACCCCCGCCAGGGGAGCCCGAACGGGCAGCGTCACCGGCGACGACGACGCCGCTGCCGCTGCCGCCTTGCCACCCTTGGCGGTGGAACTCGCGCTGCCGCCGGCCGCGGCCGGAACCGACGCCGCAGACGCGACGCGCACCTGACCCAGGACCTGCCCGGCCTTAACCCTCTGACCGACGTGCGCGGTCCAGCTGACCAGCACCCCGGCTGCGGGCGCGCCGAGCGCAGCCGTGGGCGCGCTCACCTGCGCGTCGGCGGTCGTGACGTAGTTGTGTGCCTGATACCAGTAGTATGCACCCAGGACGGCGGCCCCGAGCACCACCAGCAGAACCACCGCCTGAATCAGGATGCCGCGACCGCGCTGCATCTGCATATCCCCCCAACAAACCTACTCGCCGCCGGACTCGGCCCCGGCCGCCAGGGCGGCGGCGAGGGCGGCCAGACCCGGAACCATACCCGCGACATCGGCTGGATCCAACCCGTCCAGATGCCCGGCGACCACCCCGGCCGCGACGCACCGCATCTGGCCCACGAGGGCCGCGGCCCCGGGCTCGGCGTGCAACATATAGCTGCGGCGATCGCAAGGATTCGGCTCGCGCCGCAACCGCCCGGCGGTCACCAGCCGGTCGGCCAGTTCGGAGACGGTGCTGGTCGGCATGGCCAGGCGGCGCGCCAGGTCCACCAGCCGTTGCGGCCCACACTCCAAGAGCACCAAACAGATCGCAATCTGCAGGCCCGACACCAACCCGTGGTCCTGCAACTGGGGGCGCAGTTCGCTGCGCACCGCGCGGCTCAGGCCCTCGATGACCTCCCAGAGCAGAAGGGCCGCGCCCTTTCCCTCCGGCGTTTCCCGCCGCATCATCGGCCGCCCCCCAGATAATCCGCTCCCGTTTATTCCGGATCCGTTGCATATCGGTGCGGACCATAGCACGGTCCGCCGCGGCCGTCAACGGGTGGCACCGGCGAACCGGCCGTTGCATGCACAGGGAGGACGGGGTGACCCCGCACCGCAGCGAACGCGGCCGCAGCGGCGAACGACCCCAGGCGGCGCCGATCCCGTGGGACCGCGCACCGCCCAGGGCCGCCGACGGGT
>DAHWHT010000233.1 GCA_027335515.1 Clostridia bacterium | reverse complement strand
GACAAGGCGCGTGACGGGGCGACGCTCACCAGCGGCGACATCCTGAAGCTTGCCATGCTACCATTGATGCATCAAGAGCGGCCCATGTGGGACGTGTTGCGGGAAGCCGGCCCGGTCGCCGAGAGCCTGGACCCGCAGCTGCGGCGGGGCGTGATGGGTGCCATGGGGGCGCTGGCCTACGGCGCCCTGGAGCCGGCGCAAAGCCCCTTCCTGCTGGAGGTGCTACGGCAGCTGCCTTTGGGAGAAGAGCTGCTTGATGTTCTGCGCCAAGAGGCCTGATCCGTCGAAAGGGAGCTTGTAGAGCAATTGGGTACGGGGGAGCCCCGCATTCTAAGTTGCAGTTTAACATTAAGAGTGCCTGCTTGGGCGGAGATGCCCACTGCCCAAAAGTTCAATGAGTTGTACAACCGGCTTCAGCCGCAACTGGAATTGGACCATTTGCAAACGCCTGGGTCGCCCACTACTTGTCATATGGGTAGAGGTCAAGCGTTTATAATCCGCGTGGTGCCAGAGCAGGGTTTGTTTCAGTGCGTATGTACTACGGAAGAGGTTGGCGCGGGCTCGGTGCCGCGAGATGTCGAACGTATGGTGCAAGAATTTCTCCAAGTGTTGAATGAAGCGCGGACCATCCTTAGACCTGTGTTACTTGTTAGCCCCGTTTTTCAATTGAGGGCGTTGCTTTATGTGGGCAACCAGCGATCTGCGGATCTTTTGCAACAGCTTGGGGCGGAAGGTATCGATACGACTCGCCTACGACAGGGACTTCTCGTAGGCTTTCACTTTATCCAGCACCCAGGCTCCGCGGATTCTGGCGATAGGCGCGTTGCAGACGTCCGGATTGAACCATTTGTCCGGGATCTGAATAACCTGTGGATTGAGACTACCTGTTCCGATCCCACGGCCGCTATTCCCGGTGTTGGTGTGCAGATAATGTCTTCAGGGGGTGCCACCTCGGACCAGTCTGCCGATAGCGTATTGAATTGCGGAAAAGTGAGTGAGGATCTGCTTAACAAGGTCAAGGAACTCATGGACGGTGGAGGTACATCTAGGAAATGAGCTCTATACAAACACTCGCCGTATGGCCCCCCTTCGAAGAGTCGGAGGTAGACCCGGTGTTCGTGCAATCAGCGATGCCGGAATCTTCTGTAAACGGCGACCTTTATGTGAATCGCCTTAGCCTTGATGATGGAGCGAATACCCTTTGGATTCGCCGGGTCATCCCGACGGGGTTGCAGGGAATATCGCGTGACACACGTATCGATTTTGAAGCGTGCCAACTGTTTGGCGGGCACCTATCACAGGTGTCTTTGATTGTGCAATTTCTTCCGTTCCATGGTGTTGGTGCTACTTTGCAAGACGCTCAACGCGACCTGGTCGCAGCGATTGAGGAAGTCCAGGATGAACTTGAAGAAGACGTTCGTGAAGGACGGACACTTTCTCTGCACCTGCAGGCAGCCTTGGCGTTTGCTCGCCAGATATTCGGCTCGAATGGAGATTAGCCATTGCACGTGCGGGACCTGCAAAGCAGCTTGCAGCGTAAACTTAAGGCGCGAAGGGTTGGAGGCACGAAGCATGATCGTTATGCGGTATTCGACCCGAACGATCCCTCGCGAAAGCTATGCACAGTTGGGTTTTCACGTGGGGAAACGTCGATCGATAATGAAGGGCTTCTCCGTCATATAGCGGTCGGAGAATTGTGTCTCCCCTCCCTGCGACACTTGAAGGATCTTGTTGGCTGTTCCCTGGATGGGGCGACCGCGCTGAACCTCATCCGGGCCACGGTTGAAAAGGGACGTCATCCGTGAGTGGAGGGATTCCGCACTTCAACTCGGGCGTTCTAGTGAAACTGCCCGTCGGCATTATCCCGCGCTGCGTCGATGGCTGACTAGGGAAGACCAAAGGTTCGGCATGGCCAAGGGGAACCGAGAGAAAGGTAGAGTTTTGGAGGAATGCTGCGACCGTCGCCCGAACCATGTCGACGACTTCAATCGCCTCAACGATCGTCGGTCTCCGCGAGGTGGAGGTGGCTTCGTGCCGCTTGATCGGCACCGGCTGCGTGCGCTTACTGACTTGGACGGCAGCGGGATTTCACCGGGTCCCTGAGCCTGGGCGACTTCCCGCGAAACTACCTCCTTCAGGACGGGCACACCATGGCCACGGGGTACCGTGTCCTGGTGGCCGAGACGCGCGAGCCGCCCCGCCAGTGGCCGCCTTGGGTCGGCGGTTGACACAGAACCTGCATGACCGCCCGCTCGCCATGATCGGGATTCCCGGCGTGGACGGGACGTGGCAGCGAGTGGTTCTGTTGCGGCCGCGCATGGTGCGTACCTCCGATGGCATGACGTGCCGCACGGCGCGTTTGGAGGTTGTGCGCAACCACGCGACCCGGCATGACGCCGAGGTCCTGGAGCAGCTTTGTTGGCCTGGTGTCGCTGACGGGATGGTTTGTCCGCGTTCAGCGAGGTGGCATTGCCACCGTCAGCAGCGTGTGACGGGGGGCAACGTCTGGCCCTGGCCAACGAGCCTCTGTGGGCGCCGGACGCCCGGACAGCCGGCGGGTGTCCGGCCGCCAGGCCAGGCTACGGCACCCGCCTCTCGTCGGCCAGGACTACGCAAGCCAGCCGTCGCCCCCCTTCGCGGTCGTGACGCCGGGCGATGCCACCCGGCGAACCACGCCACGCATTCCCGTCTGCGACACCTGGTGGGGATTTCAGTGCGGCGCACCAAGTCTTCGACGCCGCCTTTGACGTGGAGGCGGTGGCAAAGCGCTTCTTCGTCGGACTGCGCATGCACTTCGACCGTTTGGAGGACGCCGTCCGCACGCTGGGTCGGTAGAACACCGTCGCGCTGGTCGGGATCACACAGGCGGGCGGCACCCAGCACGTGGCGATCCGTATCGTCTCCCAGGTTCTCTTCCGCTACTTTTTGCAGCGCCAAGGACTTCTTGCGGGGGACCGTGACTACCTGCTGAGCCGCTGGCGGCAGAAGTCCGGCCCGTATTACTCCGGTGAGTTGGAGCCGCTGTTCTACGGCGCGCTGGCCGTGCCGGTAACCCAACGCGGTGCGGCGCTGCCCGGGCCTGAGATCCCCTTCCTCAACGGGGGCCTGTTCGAGCGGCCCTACGGGGACGTCTCCCTGTCGTTGCCGGACGATGTCTTCGCCCCGGATCCGAGCGAGGGGCGGCGGGCCCTGTGCCGGTTCCGCTCCCAGCTTCCTTTCTTGCCGCAGGGGCGCGTTTGACGCCTCGGACACCACGAGGGGCGCAGCCTGCGGCCGCGCCCCTCGGTCATTCACTGGCTTCGCTGGCGGTGCCGCCTAGTAGCGGCGCGGGCCACCCGGGCGCGGCTCGCGCGGCCGGGCCTCGTTGACCGTCAACAGACGGCCACCCATCTCCACGTTCTGCAGCGCGTCGATGGCAACCTGCGCCGCCTCGTCTTCCACTTCGACGAAGCCGAAGCCCCTGGAACGTCCCGTTTCGCGATCCATCGCGACGCGCGCGGAAATGACCTGCGCGTGCGGGGAGACCAACTGCGAAAGATCATCTTCGGTAGCGCTCCACGGCAGGTTCCCGATATACAGAGTCTTGGCCAAGCTCTCGTACCCCTTCTCCTGGAACCGATTCGGTGGGTCTCGGGGGGTTCCGGGAGACATGGCCCTCGGAGACCAGCCACAAGACACCGACCAGCTCCCGTAGCATACGGGCAAAGGGGTCAACAACGCAAGGGCCGGAGAAAAAAAGTTTGGCAGCGGTTGGGTCGGCGCTTGACGGGCGGTGGCGGGGGGCGGTATCCTACCGCTGCTTTAGCATGGTAAAGTGATAAAGCGAGGGTGCTGGGGGGGCTGGCGTGGCGACGACGGCGGGCGCGTTGGACGCGGTGCTGGCGACGGTGGCGCGCCGCCGCCGGTTGGCCGAGTCCCTGCGTGCCGTGGTGGAGGCGCGCGGCTACGCCGAGGTGGCGGTGCCGCTGCTGCAGCCGGCAGAGGGCGGCGGGGACTGGGGCGGGGCCTACCGCGTCCTGGATCAGGATGGATCGGTGCTGGCCCTGCGCCAGGACATCACGGGACCGGTCGCCCGATTGTGCGCCAGCGGGGACGGGGGCGGCCCGCGGCCGCGTCGTCTGCACTATCAGGCGACGATTGTGCGGCGGCTGCCGGGTGAGGGGCCGCGTGAGATTCTGCAGGCGGGTGCCGAGCGCATCGGCGCGGCGGCAGGGGAGACCGGCGGCGGCGCCGATTTCGAGGTGCTCGATCTGGTCGCTTCCTGTCTGCAGGCCGCGGGGGCGCAAGACTTCCGCTTGGCGATCGGCAACGTGGCCTACGTGCGGGAACGGCTGGCGCAGGGCGGTGTGCCGGAGGGACCAGCCCTGGACGCGCTGCGAGCACGGGACTATGTCGCGCTGGCGGCTGCGGTCCCTCCGCGGCTTCTTGCGGAACTGCGCTGGCGCGGCCCCCTGGCGCAGGCGCTCCTGCGCTGCGGCCATCACCGCGGGCCGGCGGGCTGCGCCTGGCGGGCGTTTTTGGAACGCGTCGCGGGCGCGGCCTGGCAGGGGCACGTGCTGGTCGAGCCGGGTCTGGTGCCCTCCGCCGGATACTACACCGGATGGGTGTTCGAGGCGCTCCTTGCGGGGGTGCCCTGGCCGGTGGGTGACGGCGGGCGGTACGACCGGTTGCTGGGACGTTGGGGCGCGTCGGAACCGGCGGTGGGCTTTGCGCTGGATTGCGACCGCCTGCTGCGGGCTCTGGCCGGACCGGCGGTCGCGGACGGCGCCCGGCGCGGTTGGGCCTTGCTGCGCGACGGCGAGAACGGGAGGTTGAAGTAGCCACCCAAGACGCCGCGCAAATCGCGCCGACGGGGTAGGTATGAGGCCGCCATGCCGGTGCGGCCGACACCACTTGGCGTGAGAGAGAACACCCGACGACGGCGGGTGGGCCGCTCCGCCGCGTGGTGGCTTCCATGCCACCACCTGCTACCGGTGGTGGTCTGCAGGCCCTGTTTGGGGGAGCAGGTTTGGCGGGTTGCCAGAGGTTTTCGGCCCCTCGGAGGTCGTACTGCCGCGCAGCCCAAGTCCGCCCGTTGCCTACCGCTCCGAGAGGGGCAAATCTCAGGCCGAAAGGGGCGAAAGCCTGGTCGGGCGGACGTGTGGAAGACCGAGCGATCGGTTGGTACACATTTTTCTAACCAGGCCTTAGGCGCATGCAACCCATCACCCTTGTTCTGCCGCGCGGACGGCCGTGGGAGACCCTGGGGCCGCTCTTGCGGCGCGCGCGGGTCCCCGGCGTCGAGGCCGCGGATCCGGATCGGCAGCTGGTGGTGGACGCGGACGGTACGCGTCTGCTTTTCACGCGGCCGGCGGACGTGGTGACCTATGTCCGCGAGGGGGTCGCCGACGTGGGCGTCACCGGCAAGGACGTCCTGCTGGAAGACGGTGCGGGCATCGTGGAGCTGTTGGACTTGCCGCTGGGCCGCTGGCGTCTGGCCGTCGCCGTGCCCCGGGACGGTCCCTCCTGGCCCCGGCTGCTGGCGCAGCGGGGAGAGGCGCTGCGGGTGGCGACCAGCTATCCGCGGGCCGCCGAGGCACACTTCGCGGCGCGGGGTCTGTCGCCGCACGTGGTGCGTCTGCGCGGCGCGGTGGAACTGGCGGCGGTGGTGGGGCTGGCCGATTGCGTGGTGGACATGGTCGACACCGGACGCACCCTGGCCGCCCACGGTCTGGTGGAGGTCGAGCGCATCGCCGATGTCTCGCTGCGGCTGGTGGTCAACACCGTCAGCTACCGCCTGCGGCACGCAGAGGTGGACGCCCTGGTGCGCGGGCTGCGCCGGGCGCTGCGCACCCCGGACTGACCGGGTGACAGGGATCGACGCGGGGGATGCCGCGGCGACGGGTGCGGGTGTGGTGCCTGGCGGGCAGGGTTTGGGGTGAAGGGGGCGGGGGCGTGCGATTGGAAGGGTTCTGGCGGCCATGCGCGGCGGAAACATGGCGGCGTGCGTCGGTGGGCGGCGGCGCTGCGGCGGTGGCGGCGAGGGTCTCTGAACTTCTGGCGGCACTGCGCGGGGGCGGGGATGTCGGCCTGGCGCGGATCGAAGCGGCGCTGCGCGAGGATGCCGCCGTTGCGGTGGACCGGGCGTTGGCCGCGCCGCCGCTTGCGCCGACGCTGCTGGAGGTGCCGGCCGCCGCGCTGGCGGCGGCGTGGGACGCGGCGCCGGCGGAGTTGCGGGCGGCATTGCAGACCGCGCGGACGCGGTTGCGCGACGTCCTGGCGCCGGCCGTGCCGCGTCCCCACACCCACCAGGACGGGGGCGGCAACCTCGCGCAGTTGCGCCCGGTGCCGCTGGAGCGCGTCGGGGTGTATGTCCCGGGGGGACGCGCGGCCTACCCGTCCAGCGTCCTGATGTGCGTCGTGCCGGCGCGGCTGGCCGGGGTTGGGACGGTGGTGCTGTGCACGCCGGCCGGTCCGAACGGGGAGGCCGACCCGGCGGTCCTGGCGGCGGCCGCGGTGGCGGGTGTGGACCGGGTGTTTCGGCTGGGCGCGGTACCGGCCCTGGCCGCCATGGCCTTCGGGTTGGGACCCGTGCCGGCGTGCGACAAGGTGGTGGGACCCGGAAACCCTTACGTGGTGGAGGCCAAGCGGCAGCTGTATGGGACGGTGGGCCTGGACGGGCTGCCGGGACCATCCGAGATCGTGGTCCTGGCCACCGCCGGGGCGGATCCCGCCTGGGTGGCCTCCGACCTGTTGGCCCAGGCCGAACACGGGCCCGACGGCCTCAGTCTGCTGGTCACCGACGACGCGGCGCTGGCGGATGCCGTGGGGGCCTGCCTGGCGGGCCGGCTTGCGGAGCTGCCGCCGCAACGGGCCCAGGATGCGGCGGCAGCCCTGCGCGCCAGCGGCGGACCCGTCCTGGCCCCGACCCCCGCGGCCGGGCTGGCCTTCGCCGAGCGCGTGGCGCCGGAGCACCTTTCCCTCCAGGGGCGGGACGCCGAATCCCTGGCGCCCGCGGTGCGCCGGGCCGGGGCCCTTTTCGTCGGGCCCTGGTCCCCGGTGGCGGGGGGCGACTACGCCGCCGGCACCGACCATGTGCTGCCGACGGCCGGCGCGGCGCGCTACGCGTCCGCCCTGGGGCCGGCCGATTTCGTGCGCACCCTGCAGGTCTTTCAGGGCAGCGCCTCCGGCTGCCGCCTCTGGGCCCCGGCGGCGGCGGCCCTGGCCCGGGCGGAGGGCTTTGCCGCCCATGCCGCCTCGATCGAGGCACGGTTGGCCGCGGCCCCGGCGCAGGGCCCCGCGAGCGGGCGGGTGGCCGCGCCGTATGTCCCCCCGGTACCGGCGGGCGCGGTGCGCATGGACCTCAACGAGAATCCGTTTCCGTGGTCCGAGTCCCTGTGGCGGGATGTCCTTTCGGAACTGCAGTCCGCCGAGCCGACCCGCTACCCGCGCGCCACCGACCGGTTGCAGGCGGCGCTGGCGGAGTATGCGGGGGTGGTCCCGTCCCGCTGTCTGCCGGCGAACGGCTCGGACGAACTGCTGTTGGCCGCCGTGGCCGCCTGGGGCCGGCGGGTGCGGCGCGTGCTGTTTCCGGCGCCGACCTTCGGCATGTACCGACGGCTGGCGGAGGCGGCGGGCCTGGAGGCGGTGGCGGTTCCGACCGGGCCGGCCCCCGGGTTTGCCCTGCCCGTGGAGCGGCTGTTGGCCGAGGTGGCCAAAGGCGGCGAGACCCTGCTCTTTTTGTGCCGGCCCAACAACCCGACCGGCGGCCTCTGGCCCAAGGAGGCGGTGCGGCGGCTGGTCGAAGCCGAGGGCGTCTGGGCCGTCGTGGATGAGGCCTATGTGGAGTTTGCGGGCCCGGATGCCGGCCTCACCGCATGGATCGACCGCTACCCGCGGCTGTGTCTCCTGCGCACCATGAGCAAGGCGTTTGGCCTGGCGGGTCTGCGCGTCGGCTACGCCCTGTGCGGTGAACAGGGGCTGGAGCCCCTGCGGGCGGCGGTCCAGCCTTGGGCGGTGAGCAGCTTTTCCTGCGTCGCCGCGCTTTCGGCCCTGGGACGGCGAGACGAAATGACCCAGACGGTGGCGGCGCTGGTTGCCGAGCGGGAGCGGCTGGCCGGTGCCCTGGGGCGGATGGAGGGCTTCACGCCGTATCCCAGCCACTCCAACTACATCCTCTTTCATGTCGACGCGCGACAGACGGGGTGGCAGGCGCAGGACCTCTTTGATGCCCTCTACCGGGAGGGCGCGGTGCTGCGGCGGTTCGCAAGCGAGCCGGCGTTGACGGATTGCCTGCGCGTCAGCGTTGGCCAGCCGCAGGAAAACGACCGGCTGCTGACGCTGCTTTACGCTGCGCGGACGGCGCGGGCGCGGGCCTGAGACCAAAGGGGGGGGCGGCGGTGGCGGACGTGGGGCGACGTGCCGAGGTGCGCCGACAGACCAAGGAGACCGAGGTTCGGTTGCGCCTGGAGGTGGACGGCACGGGAACCTGCAGCGCGGCGACCGGGGTGGGTTTCCTGGACCACATGCTGACGGCGTTTTGCCGCACCGGCATGTGCGATCTGGAGGTCCAGTGCCGCGGCGACCTTCAGGTGGAGCCGCACCACAGCGTGGAGGATGTCGGGTTGTGCCTGGGCCAGGCCCTGCGCCAGGCGTTGGGCGACCGCGCCGGTGCGCGGCGCTACGGCGCGGCCCTGGTACCCATGGACGACGCCCTGGCCCAGGTGGCCCTGGACCTCTCGGGCCGACCCTACCTCGCCTGGGGACCGCAGCTACCCCTGCAGACGCTCGGGACGTTCCAGACCGACCTGGCCGAAGAGTTCTGGCGGGCGGTGACCAACCAGGCCGCCTGGACCCTGCATGTGGACCTGTTGCGTTGGCGCAACGCCCACCACGCCCTTGAGGCGGTCTGGAAGGCGACCGGTCTGGCGCTGCGCTCGGCGGCGGCGCGGGACGCGCGCATCGTCGGGGCGCTTTCCACCAAGGGCGTGTTGGCGTGAGCCCCACCGGGCAGCCGACCATCGCCATCGTGGATTACGGGGCGGGCAACCTCCACAGCGTCGCCAAGGCGGCCAGGGCGGCCGGGCTTGCCGCCGCGGTCACCGGCGACCCGGGTGCCGTGGCTGCGGCCCCAGCGATCATCCTGCCCGGGGTGGGGGCCTTCGCGCAGTGCATGGCCGAACTGGCCGCCCGGGGGCTGATCGCGCCCCTGCGGGCCCACCTGGCGGCCGGTCGGCCCCTGCTCGGCATCTGTCTGGGGCTTCAGGTGCTGTTTGAGCACGGCGAGGAGGGGGACGGCGCGGTCGGACTCGGCTACCTGCCTGGTACGGTGCGCCGTCTGGAGGTGCCGGGGTTGAAGGTGCCGCACATGGGGTGGAACGCGGTCTCGCCGCTGCGGTCCTCGGCCCTGCTGGACGGGATTCCTCCCGGCGCCCACTTCTATTTTGTGCACAGCTATCAGGCCGTCGCCAAAGAGCCCGCGGATGTGCTGGCCGTGACCGACTACGGCGGCCCGGTGACCGCCGCCGTGGAGCGGGGCCGCACCTTTGCGGTGCAGTTCCACCCCGAAAAGTCCAGCGCCGCCGGGTTGCGGTTGCTGCGGAACTTCGCGGCCCTGGTCGGGGGTGGTGCGGCGTGACGGCGTTCACGGTGCTGCCGGCCATCGATCTGCGTGCGCGCCAGTGTGTGCGGCTGGTCCAGGGGGATCCCGCTCAGGCCGAGGTGTTCGCCCACGACCCGGTAGCGGTCGCCTGCCGCTTTGTCGCCGAGGGGGCGCGCGCCCTGCACGTTGTGGACTTGGACGGTGCGTTCGCGGGCCATCCCTGTCAGCTGGATCTGGTCGCGGACATCGTCCGGGCGGCCGCCGTTCCGGTGCAGTTCGGCGGCGGCCTGCGCCGGGCGAGTGATGT
>DAHWHT010000226.1 GCA_027335515.1 Clostridia bacterium | reverse complement strand
GCGGTTGGTCTCCTTGGTGGCCGCCACAAACTTGAACAACTCCCAGGCGAGTTCCTGGTTCTTGTAGTGGGCGTTTACGCCGTAGAAGTCGACCTGCACGTTCGTCGCGCGCCGCACGGGCCAGCGCGGCAGCGGGATCACGTCCCATTTGATGTTGGCGCCCAGGACGTTGACCGCCTCGAACAGCATGTTGCCGGCGGACTGGTACATCGCGGTGCGGCCCGTCATCATCGCGTTGGCGCCACCGGGGCCCAGGCCCCAGCGGTTGATCATGTATTTGTCCCAGATCAACGGATACAGCCAGTTGCCGGCGGCCAGGCACTCCTTGGAGTCCATGAGGCAGACGGTGTGGGTCGGGTCCATCTCCTCGCCGCCGAAACCCTTGAACATATAGGGCAGGGCGTCGAAGCCGCCGGGTTGCCATTCCCACGTGGTGCCATAGCGGTGCAGGCCGCCCTTGGTGGTACCGCTGACCGACTTCCAGACGGCGGGCGCGGTCCGGTAGTCCCACTGGGGATCGGGGTAGGGGAGGCCGAGGGTGTCAAAGAGGGTCTGGTTGTAGATCAGAGGCTGGCAGGCGGTGTAGGCCGGCACCCCGTAGAGTCCGGAGGACTCCTGGTACGTCTGCAGTTGCCCCGCAGACCACAGGCCTGTGCTGAGGTTGTCCTGCCGCAGCAGCGGTGTGATGTTCTTGAGCACCGGACGCGCAATAAAAAAGTCCCCACAACAGGAGCTGATCACCGCCGGGGCACTCGGAGACCCCGAAATGATTTGGGTGACAACGCCCTGGGATCCGCCCCATTTCTGCGGAACCGCGCGGATACCCTTGTGCTTGCTGTTGAAGTATTGGTCGGTGAACTGCTGGGTCAGCCGCATGGCCAAGTTGTTCCACGCCTGCTGCCAGTTGATCTGGAAGTAGACCGTTTCCACCGGCGACTGCCCGGTCGGTGTCGCTGCCTTGCCGCCGATTCCGCCGCAGGCACTCAGGGTGGCGCTGCCGAGGCCCGCACCGGCCACCAGGGCGGCGCCGCGCAGCAGCGCCCTGCGCCGGAAGTGTGTGCGGTGTGTCTCGTCCCCCATCCGCGTTCGACATCCTTTCTCGCGCACCGGATCCGATCCGAATGCAGCCCGATACGACCTTGCACCTGGTCGCTGGGTGCAGGCAGGCACGCCCGCAACGCCCATCGACACCGCGAAGGCAGCGGGTCCCTGTCGAATCGAACCGTTATGCCGTCGAACCGTTCCGGGAGGCAGAAGTACGCCGTTGTACAGTGTTTTCCTGCCGTGGAACCCATTAGGGCCTTGACCGCGCCGCAAGGCGTTGCTATGCTCCGATGCGCGATGATGGAGAACCGCTGGACCTCGTTGCCCTCAGCGAGCGGGGAGCGGTGCAAGCCCTGCGGCAACGCCCCGAGCGGTACGGCTCCGGAGGATGGCGGTCCGACGCCGCAGACGCGGCCGAGGCCCGCCCGCGTGCGCTGGCGTTAACGGCGTCCGAGCCCGGCCCTCCTTCGTATGGGGGCGTCGGGGTGGTCGGGTGGGACCGCGGGCCACAGGGCTCGCCCCGGACTGGGGTGGGGTCCTTTTTTTGTGCCCGGCGACGGTGCGGAAGGGGGAGGCACGATGGCGGTGGACTTGGTGATGCCGGATGGCGCGCGGCGCGGGGTGGATGCACAGACGACCGCCGCGGAGGTCGCCTCCGCCATCGGGCCGCGGTTGGCGCGCGCCGCGGTTGCCGCGCGCGTGGGGGGGCGCATCGTCGATCTGAGCCGGCCGCTGGGTGAGGTGGTGGGCGGGCAAGCCGCGGACTTCGCGCTGCTGACCGTGGACGACCCCCAGGGGCTGGAGGTGTATCGGCACACCACGGCGCACGTGCTGGCCCAGGCGGTGCGCCGGTTGTATCCGGGTACGCATTTTGCGATCGGTCCGGTGATTGCCGACGGCTTCTACTACGACATGGACGTGCGGGACGCCGGCGGTACACCGGTCCGGCTCACGGACGAAGATTTGCCGCGCATCGAAGCGGAGATGCGCCGGGTGATCGCGCAGGACCTGCCGCTTTGCCGCGAGACATGGCCGCGGGGTGAGGCCCGCCAGCGTTTTGCCACCGACGGCGAGCCCTTCAAGGTGGAGATCATCGACGACCTGCCGGCGGACGCCGAGATCAGCGTCTACCGCCAGGGCGAGTTCCACGACCTGTGCCGCGGTCCGCACCTGCCCGCCACCGGCCGCATCCGGTCCTTTCGCCTCCTCTCGGTCGCCGGCGCCTACTGGCGTGAGGACGAAGGGCGACCCATGCTGCAGCGGATCTACGGCACCGCCTTTGCCAAGCCGGCGGAGCTGGACCACTACCTCTGGGTGCAGGAGGAGGCGAAAAAGCGCGACCACCGCCGGCTCGGTCCGGAACTCGGGCTGTTCTTCCTGCGCGAGGAGGCGGCTGGTTTTCCCTTTTGGCAGCCGCGCGGCCACACCCTGTGGCGGGTGCTGGAGGACTGGTCGCGGGAGCTGCAGGCCCCGGAGGGCTACGGCGAGGTGAGCACCCCGATTCTGATGCGCTCGGAGCTCTGGGAGCGGTCGGGTCACTGGGACCTGTTCAAGGAGAACATGTTCACCCTGCAACGCGACGACGAACGCCTCGCCATCAAGCCGATGAACTGCCCCGCCCATTGCCTGCTGTACGGGGCGGTGACGCGCAGCTACCGCGATCTGCCGCTGCGTCTGGCGGAGTATGGGCAGCTGGCGCGCTATGAGCGGTCCGGCACCCTCCACGGGTTGCTGCGCGTGCGTTCCCTGCACCAGGATGACGCCCATCTGTTTGTCACCCCCGAGCAGGTCCACTCGGAGGTGGCCGGGGTCTTGCGGTTGGTCGACACCGTCTACGGGACGCTTGGCATGACGTACAGCGTCCGACTGGCCACCAGGCCGGACGAGTTCCTCGGAGACCTCGCCGTCTGGGAGCAGGCCGAAAGCGACCTGGCGGCGGCCCTGCGCGCCGCGGGCAAGGACTTTGTGCTCAGCCCCAAAGACGGGGCCTTTTACGGCCCCAAGCTGGAGTTCCATGTCACCGACGCGCTGGGCCGCCAATGGCAGTGCGCGACCGTGCAGCTGGATTTCAATCTGCCCCGGCGCTTTGACCTCTGGTATACGGGGGCCGATGGCGAGCGCCACCGGCCGGTGATGATCCACCGCGCCATCTTCGGTTCGCTGGAACGCTTCATCGGCGTCCTGCTGGAGCATTACGCCGGGGCCTTCCCGACCTGGCTGGCACCGGTCCAGGCGGTGGTGCTGCCCCTGGCGGACCGCCATGCCGACTATGCCCGCGCGGTGGCGGCCGAACTCGTCGGGGGCGGGCTGCGGGCCGAGGTGGACGCCCGCAGCGAGAAGATCGGCTACCGCATCCGGCACGCCCAGTTGCAGCAGATTCCCTACATGCTCGTCGTCGGGGACCGCGAGGTGGCCGGGCAACAGGCGGCGGTCCGGGTGCGCGGCCTTGGCGACCAGGGCGCGCGGGCCGTGTCCGAGATCGCCGCGGCCGTGCGGCGGGAGGTGGCCGAGCGCCGGGCGCAACCCGGGTTGTGAGGCCGCAGGGGGGACCAACCGACGGCGGCGGCGTGCCCGGCGGGCGGATCCGCGGGCGCGCCGCCGCTGCGGTTCAGCGCGGAAAGAGGGCGTCCAACGCCTCGCGCGAGACCCGGCGTCCGAGTTCGCAGCACTCAAAGGCCTCGGCGTAGCGGCTGGCGGCGGCGCGGATGGGGCCATAGCGCTCCGCGAGCAGGGCGCGGCAGCGTTCCGCCTGCGCGGCGTCGTCTTCCACCCAATGCTGCATCCACCGGCGGCGGCCGGCGGGATCGGCCGGAACCTGGTCCAGGGTGCCGGCGTTGTACGGCAGCCACTCGAACAGCTGCGAGACGTGGCAGGCCAGGGCATCGAGTTTGCGCTCGACGGACGCCGTGGTGTCGACCACGACATCCGGCTGGAACGGGTTGGGCCGTGTGAAGCGGTCGGAGACGTACGCGAACACCGGGTTGCGCTCCAGGTGGGGCACCAGCGGGGTGACGTTGGGCACGGTGACCATGTAGGCGGCGTCCTGGACCACCTGGGCGACGGCCCGGTGGTCGGGGTGGTAGTCCCAGGGGCGCGGCAACAGCACCAGGTCGGCTCGGGCCTCGCGCACGATGCCGATCACCTGGTCGCGCAGGGCCAGGGTCGGCTGCAGCGCCCCGTCGTGGTGGTCGCAGACGAGGTAGCGCACCCCCAGGGCCGCGGCGGCCGCCTGTGCCTCCGCCCGGCGGCGACGCGCCAGTTCCCCGCCCGCCATCGTCTGGTGGCCGGCGTCCCCGCAGGTGAGGGCCACAAAGAGCACCTGGTCGCCGCGATCCGCCCAGAGTGCCGCCGTGCCGCCCACCTTGATGTCGTCGTCGTCCGGATGCGCACCGAAAACCACCACCCGCACCGGCTGGTGCATGCCACCCGCCCCCTTCGCCCGTTCCGTCGCAGGGTTGGGCGCCGCGGGCGCGATCCCTGCCGCGCGCCGCGCCTGGGGGGCGTGCACGGTGCGCCTCTTGCCCCCGGGGTGGTTGGGTGTGGCGGGCTCCGACGGATCCGAGGCGGCTCTCGGGGGATGGAGCGGGCGGCCCGAGTCGAACGGGCCCTCCGGCTTGGTGGCCGGCGCTGTCCCTCAGCTCGCCCGCCTCCAGATGGAACACCGCAGGGATATGCGGGGCGCCGCGACCGTATGCGCGACCGCCCGTGCTATACTGTGGCCGCGTCGCCGCACGGTGACGCGGCAAACACGCACGCGTTCGGACGTACGGCGCGGTGGTCGCCACGGCGGCCTCGCCGGCGGAGGATGGCGCGGAGGAATGAACCGGAGGGATGCGCAGGATGTCGGTCGTGACGATGAAGCAGCTCCTGGAGGCCGGTGTTCATTTCGGACACCACACCCGTCGCTGGAACCCGAAGATGAAGCCGTACATTTTCACGCAGCGCAACGGCATCTACATCATTGATCTGCAGAAGACGCTGCGTATGGTCGACGACGCCTACCGCGCGACCCGTGAGATCATGGCCGCCCAGCCGGGGGGCAAGTTTCTTTTCGTCGGCACGAAGAAGCAGGCCCAGGACACCATTGCGGAGGAGGCCGTGCGCTGCGGGATGCCCTACGTCAATCAGCGCTGGCTGGGCGGGATGCTGACCAATTTCAGCACCATCCGCATGCGCATCGACCGTCTGGAGCATATCGAAGCCATGGAGCGCTCCGGCGAATTCGAGCGGCGTCCCAAGAAGGAAGTCGCCATCCTTCAGGCTGAGCGGGAGAAACTCGAGAAGTTCGTGGGCGGCATCCGCACCATGAAGACCCTGCCGATTGCGATGTGGGTGATTGATCCGCGCAAGGAACACATCGCGATCACCGAGGCCCAGCGTCTGCGCATCCCGATCATCGGGATCGCGGATACCAACTGTGACCCCGATGAGTTGGACCACATCATCCCGGGCAACGACGACGCGATCCGCGCCGTGAAGCTGATCACGGGACGCATCGCCGACGCCATCATCGAGGGGCGGCAGGGGGTTCAGCTCGACGAGGCCGAACCGGGTGCCCAGGGGGCAGCCGCGACGGAGGGCGAGGCCCCGGTCCCGGAGGGCGACCCTGCGGCGGCGGTCGGCGAGACCCCCGTCGCCCAGGCCGAATAGGCCGTTTGGGCGGTCCGGTTCCGCTCCCGGCTTCGGCCCCGCGGGGGGCCCATTCGGCAGCCGAAAGGGGCGCAGTTCCGGTCGGGTGTAGCGGCGGTGGCGGCGATGCGGCGCCGTCGCTGCGCCCGGGCCGGGCGATCACGTGGCAGAGATCTCGGCGGGTGCGGTCAAGGAGTTGCGGGAGCACAGCGGCGCGGGCTTTATGGATTGCAAGCGCGCCCTGCAGGCCACCGACGGCGATGTCGCCAAGGCGGTGGACTGGCTGCGCGAAAAGGGCCTGGCGGCGGCGGCCAAGAAGGCGGACCGCGTCGCGAGCGAGGGCGCGGTGGTGTCGTACATCCACCAGGGCGGGCGGGTGGGCGTGCTGCTCGAGTTGAACTGCGAGACGGACTTTGTCGCCCGGACCGAGGAGTTTCAGGCCCTGGGCCGCGATCTGGCGATGCAGGTGGCGGCGGCGCGGCCGACCTGGGTGCGGCGGGACGAGGTGCCGGCGGCGCTCCTGGAGCACGAGCGGGAGGTGCTGCGCCGCCAGGCGTTGGCGGAAGGCAAGCCGGAACGCATCGTCGACCAGATGGTCCAGGGGCGGATGCGGAAGTTTTACGAGGAGAACTGTCTGTTGGACCAGCCCTTCATCCGGGACAGCGATCGGACGGTGGAGGCGCGGGTCCAGGAGGCCATCGCCCGCTTGGGCGAGAACATCGTGCCCCGGCGGTTTGCGCGCTTTCAGTTGGGTGACGCGGAGGGCAGTCCCATGGGAGCCGCCGAGGGGGCGCAGGCGTGACGGACGGCGCGAGGACGACTACACTGCGCTACCGGCGGGTGGTCGTCAAGCTCAGTGGCGAGGCTCTGGCCGGGCCGAGCCGCAGCATCGACCCGGACGTCGTCGAACGTGTCTGTGGTGAGATCGCCTCGCTGTGCCGCCTGGGTGTCGAGGTTGCCGTCGTCGTCGGCGGCGGCAACATCTGGCGGGGCGTCGACGGCGAGGGCCGCGGCATGGATCGGGCGACCGCCGACTACATGGGGATGCTGGCCACGGCGCAGAACGCCCTGGCCCTCCAGGATGTCCTGGAACGGCGCCTGGGCGTGGACACCCGCGTCCAGACCGCCATCGAGATGCGTGCCATCGCCGAACCCTACATTCGCAGGCGGGCCATCCGCCACCTGGAAAAGGGCCGGGTGGTCATCTTCGCGGCCGGGACCGGCAACCCGTTCTTTTCCACCGATACCGCCGGCGCCCTGCGCGCCGCCGAGATCGACGCGGAGGTCATGTTCAAGGCAACCCAGGCCGAGGGGGTCTTCGACGCCGACCCGCGGTCCAATCCCGATGCCCGGCTGCTGCACCGCGTCTCGTACCTGGAGGTGCTCCAGCGGGGCCTGCGGGTGATGGACGCGACGGCCGTTTCGCTGTGCATGGAAAACCGGATCCCGATCATCGTGTTTGACCTGCGCCTGCCCGGTGCCATCGTGCGCGCGGTCAGCGGCGAGGAGATCGGCACACTGGTCACGACGGAGGCATAGCGCTCGGAAAACCTCTCACTGGAGGCGGTGGGCAGTGGCGACGGCCCCGGAGGTGGCGCAGGCGCGCGAGCGGATGGATAAGTCGGTGCAGGCGTTGCGCCAGGAGTTGGGCGCCGTGCGGGCCGGCAGGGCGAGCCCCGCCCTGCTGGAGCGCATCCGGGTGGAGCAGTATGGCACGGCGATGCCGATCCACCAACTGGCCAACGTGACCGCGGACGGCCGCACCCTGACCGTCCAGGTTTGGGACAAGGGGGCGGTGGGCACGGTCGAGAAGGCCCTGCTCAAGTCCGACCTGGGCATGACGCCGCAGACCGACGGCAACACGATCCGGCTGACGGTGCCGCAACTGACCGCCGAACGCCGCGCCGACCTGGTGCGGCAGGTGCGCAAGCTGGCGGAGGACCAGCGCGTCGCCATCCGCAACGTGCGCCGCGATGCCCGCGACCAGGTGGATCGGGCCACCAAGGCGGGGCAGCGTTCTTCCGATGAGGCCAAACGCGATCAGGACGAACTGCAGCGGGCCACCGATGCGGCCATGGCGGAGATCGCTCGGCTGGTCGAAGCCAAGGAGCGCGAGATCACCGAGGTCTGACGCGGGTGCGGTTCGGGGGAGGGGCTGGCGGTGGCGGCGCGGGCGCCCGATGTGGTGGGATGGCCGCTGGACGAAGCGCTCGCCGCGCTGGAGGCGGGGGGTTGGCGCTGGGCGCTGCGGCGCACGGCCTTTCCGGGGGGCGGACCGCCGCCAGCGGGGGACGTGCGGGTCTTGGCGTTGCGCGCGGGTGGGGACGGTGCCGCCGCGGTTGACGTCGAGGTGGTTGCCGCCGCCTTTCCCGCCCCGGCGGCAGCCCGGGGCGGCGGCGCTGGGGCGGGGGCCCGTGAAGGCAGGTGAGGGCGTGAAGGCATCGCTGCGCACCGAGCGGCCGCCGCGGTCGAGCGCCGACGGCATGCCGCAGCACGTGGCCATCATTATGGACGGCAACCGCCGCTGGGCCCGGCGGCACGGGCAATCGGATCACGCCGGCCACCGCGCCGGTGTTGAGAACCTGCGCGCCGTCGTGCGGGTTTGTTCGGAACTCGGCATCCCCTACCTGACCTGCTACGCCTTTTCCACGGAGAACTGGAAGCGCTCCGCCGCCGAGGTCGAGGGTCTTTGGACGCTGGCCCTGGAGTTTCTGCGCACCGAATTGCCCGAGTTGATCGCGCGGCGCGTGCGGGTGCGGGTGATCGGCGATCGCGCCGGGTTGCCGCTGGCCGTGCGCCAGGCGGTGCAGCTGGCGGAGGCGAGCACGGCGCGCAACCCGGGGCTGTGCCTGGTGCTGGCGCTGAACTACGGCGCCCGCCAGGAGATCGTGCGCGCCGCGCGGGCCCTGTGTGCCCAGGCCGCCGCCGGTCGCTTGGATCCCGCCGCCGTGAATGAGGAAGCGTTTTCCGCCCATTTGGAGACGGCGGACCTGCCCGATCCCGACTTGCTCATCCGCACCAGCGGCGAACTGCGCATCAGCAACTTCCTGCTCTGGCAAATCGCCTACAGCGAGATCTGGGTGACCGACGCCTGCTGGCCGGAGTTCGGCACGGCCGAACTCCACGCGGCCCTGGACGCATACCGCAACCGGCAGCGGCGGTTTGGCGGGTCCGATCCCGCGGGCTATCCGGAGGCACCCTGAGCTCCCGGCGGCACCCGGTGACCGGCGGTCCCAGGGTGGGGGGGGGAAGGGGGCGTGGCCGTGGCGGCTATCCCGCCAAGGGCGGACCGCGCATGAGGCGCGCAGCACTTCCGTTGTCGATGGCGCCAGGGGGGGGGCCGGCCGTCGGTCGCGGCCGATCCCTGCTGCGGCGAGTGCGCACCATGCTCTGGGGGGTGCCGCTCGTCGGCGGCTGCCTGTGGGTGGGCGGCTGGCCTTTGGCGGTCGCCGCCTTTGTGCTGTCCGCTCTGGGGTTGTGGGAGTTTTGGGCTCTGGGCCGACCCTTCGGTGTGCGCGGGTCGCTGCGGCCGGAGGCGTTGGTCGGGGCGGGTCTGCTGACGGTGGGCGCCACCCTCGGGCCGCGCAGCTTCGGGATGGGTTTGGGCGTGGCCGTGGTGCTGGTGTTGGTCGCCGCCGTGGTCCGCGCGTCGGCGCAGACCGGCGACGACCTGGCGGGCGAACTGCCCGGGGCCATTTGGTCCGTGTTGGGGCTGCTGTATGTGCCGTGGCTGCTCGGGCATTTCTTGCTGCTGCGCGGGCTGCAGCCCCCGGCGCACGGATTGGCCCGCGCCGTGGCGGCGGTGGGGCTCGTCTGGGTGGCGGATGTTGCGGCATTTGTCGCCGGGAGCGTCATCGGGCGGCACCGACTCGCGGCGCGCGTCAGTCCGGGTAAGTCCGTTGAGGGTGCCTGCGCCGGGGTGCTCGTCGCCGGGGCGGTCGCCGGTGTGGTCGCAGGACCCCTTGCCATCTCCGTCGTGGCGGCTGTGCTGGTCGGTGCCGTCCTCGCCCTGGCGGGCCTCGCCGGAGACCTGTGGGAATCGCTGCTCAAGCGTGGCGCCGGGGTGAAGGATTCCGGGGCCGCGCTGCCGGGCCACGGCGGCATCCTGGACCGCATCGACAGTCTCTTGCTCGCCGCCCCCATCGCATACTGGCTGCTCGCGCGCCTGCCGTGGTCCATCCTGCGTCTGCACCCCTGACGGTGCGCGCCCGCCGCTGCGTCCGTTCTGCGCGCGGCGCCGACCGCATCTGCCTGCAGCGGGCCCCTGGGCTCGGGAGGCGGGCGGTGGCGATGGTGGTCTGGGGGACCGGGCGCTGGCTGCTTTGGTTGCTGGCGGCGGCGGTTCTGGTGTGGCTGGGTGCGCGGATCTGGCCGCTGGCGGTGGCGGTCCTCTGGCCGTTTGCCACCGGGGTCGCCTGCGCGGCGGCGATGGAGCGACCCGTGCGCTGGCTGCAGCGGCGGGGGCTGGGACGCGCGGCGGCGGGGGCCCTTTGCCTCTGCGGCGGCGTGGTGGCCGTCGGACTCCTGACCGTCTGGCTTCTGTGGACGACGTGGCGGGAGATGGACCACCTGCGTCACCACCTGCCGGCGGCCTACGCGGCCGCCGCCCGTGTGCTGGACGGGGTGCAACGGCTGCCTGGGCGCCTGCCGCCGGGGCTGCGCGGGCTGGCCACCCGCGAACTGCAGCGGTTGTATGCGCAGGGGGCGCCGTTGCTGAGCCACGCGGTCCGGGTGCTGCAGCGCACCGCCACCGGGCTGCCCGATGGCGCCTTTGGGCTGTTTATCGTCTTTGCCACCGCCTATTTTGCCTGCCGCGACCGCGAGCGCCTGGCGGCGTTCGCCAGCGCGCGCATCCCCGGCCCCTGGGCCGCCCGCTTGGCGGCGACGGCCGCGGCGGTGCGGGACTCGGCCTGGGGAGTGGTGCGCGCCCAGTTGCTCCTCGCCCTGGCCACGTTCGTCGTCAGCCTGGTGGGACTGGCGCTGGTGGGTGCTCCCTACGCCCTGCTGGCCGCGCTGCTCGCCGCGTTCTTCGATGTGCTGCCGGTGGTGGGCCCGGCGCTGCTGTATGGGCCGTGGATTGCGTTTCTGCTGGCCACGCAGCGGGCGCAGGCCGCGGGTGCCCTGGGCCTGGTTTTGCTGGCCGTGGGAGCTGTGCGCTGGCTGCTCACGCCGCAGTTGCTCGGGCGCCAGACCGGCCTGCATCCCTTCGCCGCCCTCGCGGCGATGTATGTGGGGGCGCGGCTGGGCGGGGTCGCCGGGCTCTTGCTCGGGCCGATCGCCGCGACGGCGCTTGCGGCGGCGTGGCGGGCGCCGGCGGCGAACATGGTAGAATCCGCACGGGTAGGGGGGTGCGGCCGACGGCGCGGCAGCGGGGCGTGGCCATTATCGGGGCAACCGGATCCATCGGCACGCAGGCGCTGGATGTGATCGCCCGCAACGGCGGGAGGCTGCGCGTGGAGGCGCTTGCCGCCGGCAGCCGCTGGCGGGAGGCGGCGGACGCCGCCGTGGCCACGGGCGCGGAGGCGCTGGCGCTGGCGGATCCGGCCGCGGCGGGCAAGGCCAGAACGC
>DAHWHT010000224.1 GCA_027335515.1 Clostridia bacterium | reverse complement strand
ATGGGCGCGCCGTTGCAACTGGTGCTCGTGCCCGTGCTGGTCCGGGCCAGGAGCACCGCGGACGAGGCGGCTCTGGCGCGTACCTCGGCCGCGGTGCTCCTGGCCGCCAGCGTGGCGGCGGCGGCTGCCGGGTTGGCGCTGGCGGTCGGCGCGGGGCCGATCGCGGGCGTCTTTTCCGGCGGGGGCGGCCTGCAGCGCGAGGTGGCGACCCTGCTGCGTTGGCTCTCCCTGCTGCCGTTGGCGATGACCCTTTCGGCCTACGGCGCCGCGTGGCTGCAGGCGCGTGAGCGCTTCACCCTGCCGGCGTTCGTCGGCCTGCCGTTGGACGCGGCCATCATCTCCTGTGTGGTGTTCGCCGGCGGCCGCTACGGCATCGTGGCCGCGGCCTGGGGATTGCTGCTTGGCACCCTGGCGCAGTTTGCCCTGGAATGGTTTGGCCTGCGCCGCCACGGACACCGCCTGGAGGGACGGCGACCGACCGAGCTGTGGCGCGATCCCGGCCTGGCCGCCACGGTGCGCATGTCGCCGCCCCTTTGGGTCAGTGTGGGCGCGGCTCAGGGGGCGCTCCTGCTGCCGCAGGCCCTTGCGGCCCGCGGGGCGGTCGGGGGCGTGGCCGCGTTGACGTACGCCTTCCGCGTGCTGGACGTGCCGGCCGCGTTGCTCATCCTGCCGTTGACGACCGTGGTCCTGCCGCGTTTGGCCGGTCTGATGGCGCGCGGCGCGGTGGCGGATGCCCGCGGTCTGGCCAAGCGTACCGGCTGGATTCTCGCCGCAGGGCTCTTGCCGTGCGCCCTGCTGCTGGCACTGCTGGCGCGGCCACTGGCGGCGGCGCTGTTTGAGCACGGCGCCTTTGGCCCTTCGTCCGCTGCGGCCGTCGGGGCCTGCCTGCTTGGCTTCGCCCCAGGCATTGTCACCTCGGGGATGCAGCAGCTGTGGCGGACGTATTGCTACGCACGCCAGGATACGCGCACCCCCATGCTCTGGGATCTGGTGGCCCTCGGTGTGACGGCGGTGGTCGACCTCGGATTGGCCCCCCACTGGGGCGTCCTGGGGCTGGCGTGCGGTTGGTCGGCGGGGGCCGCGGCGGGCTGGATCGGTTTGGCGCTGGCCGCGCGGGGGCCGTTGGCGCAGGGCTGGAGGGGCTACGCGCGGGCGGCGGCTTTGGGGACGGCTGCGCTGGTGGCGGCGGCGGTCCTGGTGCGGCTGCGCATCACGCCCTGGCCTCAGGCGGTTGCCTGGCAGTTGGGCGCGGTGCGCGTGGCGCTCGCCGGCGGCGCCGGTGCCATCGCCTACCTTGCGGCCTTTGCTGCGGGTGGCGGCGTCCCGTTGCTGCGGGAGCTGGTGGCCCGCGCCCGGCCGCTTGGCGACGGTGCGGCGGCGCCGCGGGCCTGAGGGGAGGGCGGGTTCGCCATCCCCTCGCCTTCCCCCGTTACATTCCCCGGTATCCTCGGTGCCGCGCCGGCTGAAGCGGGCGACGGCGAAGGGAGGGAGGCCGGGCGACGGGCCCGGCCGGATGGGATGGACAGAAACGGGGTGCGGACGCTGGCCGCCGCGGCGGTCGCGGGTGCGCTGCTTGCCGGCTGCGGCGCCGGCGGGGGCGCCGGCACCGGCGCGTCCGCGACGGGGGCCGCCGGTTCCACACCGGCAGCGACCACCACGGCGGCCAAGGCCCACGACTGCGCACTGGGTGTGCGCATCACCCGCACGGGGGGCAGCACCTGGGGTTCGGTGACGGCGACCGTGGCGGGCAAGACGCAGGTGATCAGCGCCGGCAGCGGTACCGTGAAGGTGCCCTGCGGGCAGACGGTTTCGCTGGCGCAGAAGCCGACGAGTTCCAAGTTGTGGCCCTTTGGCGGCTGGCGGATCTCGGGCGACCATGGCCGTTACGCCGGCAAGAACCTGAAGTCGAGTACGATTCAGGTCAAGGTCGCCGCCCCCACGCAGGTCCAGGCGCACTACCGCCTGGCCGGCGGCGGCGCCGCGGTGGGCGCCAAGGCGGGGACGGGCACGACCGCCGCTGCGGGGACCGGTGCCAAGGCGTCCGGAAAGGCCTGGTGATCGGGCCGGATGGTCGGGGCGCGGGGGCGGAGGCGATCCCCTCCGCCCCGGTCGCGCGCCGTGCTCCACGGTATGGCGTCCCTGCGGCACCGGCACATCCGGCCCCTGGACGCGGTGATCGTCGAAAGGGTGGGATGCGGGTGTCCTCGGGTGGAACGGACGGGCGGACGGGCGCGGGGATCGCCAAGGGAGCCAATCGTTTCAACGAAGCGGTTGCGGCCACCGTGACGCGGGTGACCACCAGCATGTGGTTTCTTTACGGCCTGGTGTGCTTCGTCGCCCTGTGGATGGATTTTGCCCCGCGCTTTGGTCTGGACCACGCGCCGTCGTTTCCCGTGATGCTCTATTGGGTGAACCTCTTCCAGGCGCTGATGCTGCCGGTGCTGGCGGTTGGTCAGAGCGTGCTCAGCCGGGCGGGTGAGGCGCGCCAGCGGCACGAGGTCGAGGTCGTCGACCGGCTGGACCACCTGACCCAGCGCATCCTCAAGCTGGAAGAGGAAAACGCGACCCTCCGCCAGACGCGCCATCAACACCACCAGGAGCTGCTCGGCCACATCCATGCCCTTTCGAGCCAGGTGCGCGGGCTGGAAGGCCCGGCGCGGCCGGATGCGGCCGGCACCGCTCCGGGCCCGCGCAGCGAACCGTAGCCGCGCCGTGCGGGGCCGTCGCACCCGCCCCCGTCAGGCCGCCGGTTGGCCCGCGCCGCGGGGCGTCCGGTCGCGCCAGCGTTCGACCAGCCGCACGCCCGCGTAGATCACCAGCAGACCGATCGTGCCGGTGCCCAGTCCGAGCAGCAGTCCGTAGGTCTCACGCAGCGTCGAGTTGAGCAGCGGGGTGCGCAGCGTGATGAAGGCGTCCATGATGGAGACCTGACCGACGGCCGCGCCAAGCAGGAAGAAGAGGTATGCCCAGCGCTGGCGCCTGGCGGCGCACAGGGCCAGCACCAGGATGGACGGATAGCCCACCAGGAACTCCTTTTCCAGCGGGCGGTACGTGAAGATCTGCGCCAGCAGGTCGCGCTCGCGCAACTCGATCGACGGCACCAGGGAAGCGCCGACGTTGCCGCTGCGCAGCATGTAGTAGCCGCCGATCGCGGCCCGCACCAGGAACACCAGCACATACTTGAACTTGACGTTCTCCTCGCCCGCCCAGGAGAGTTCGCGCCACAGGCCGCGGATGCGCCCACCCTCGGGGGCCAGACCGACATACACCACAAAGGCCACCACCGCCAGGAACGGGGTGCCCAGGAAGGTCAGCTTGACGCCGCGGAAGTACGCCCAGTCGAGCATGAAGGGCGTGCTGCCGAGCAGGGTGGCGACGAGGTAGCCGCCCAGGGCGGTGATGGCGGCCATGGTGACGGCCAGGCCCACCCCGCGCAGCCACAACCGTCCCAGGCCGGGGTTGGGCTCGGCCGCCTGCCAGGCGTGCCAACGCCGCGCCGCCCACAGTACCGACAGGCCGCCGAACACCGAGGCCGATGCCAGGGCGCCGACCAGCGGGGCGAGGGTGTGGGAGACGGCCGCCGCGCCGGCGGTCAGGATACCCAAGACGATCAGGGGCCACCAACCGAGGCGGCGTGTGTCCGGGAAGAGGCCCGCCAGGAGCCAGAGGCCGGCGGCGAGGATGGCGAGGCCCTCGAGGACCCGGGCGTAGGTCGGTACGGTGATGGCGGCAAAGGGGCGGGGTGTTCCGACCGTGAACCCCCGGCCGGCCAGGGTGGTCACGAGGCTGTGGTAAAAGGTGATGTTGCTGGCGAGCGGTTGTGCGCCGGTGACGATGGGGTGCAGGTAGAGCACCCGCAGGTTGCGCTCGACCACACCGCTCATCAGTGAGATGCGCGCGTGGTACGGGCTGTATTTGTTGACCAGCCAGGTCGGGACGCTGTAGACCCGGACGGTGCGCTGTCCAAGGGCATTGTTGAGGTGCACGCTTCCGGGAAGGCGCAGGTTGGTGAGTTGGTTCGGTGTCTCGATGGCCCCCAACAAAAGCCGGTGGCTGCGCATCCAGTTCGAAAGCAGGGCCAGGTGCCCCGGGTATCCTGGCAGGCTGACCCCTTCGCCGGCAAAGGCGATGACGTGCATCGGGACCCGGGCGGCATCCACCCGGTGCAGCAACGCGGCGACGGCCGTGGGGCCCAGACCCCACGTGGTGTTCTGCAGTCGCGGCAGCACGTCCATGTGCAGTTGGCGGGCCAGCCGGAAGCTCCCGGGGGCGAAGCCCAGGGGTACCTTCTCAAGGTTGGAGAGGCTGCCGGCCGCCGCGATCACGGTGGCGCCGCCCAGCGTGTGCACGGTCACCTTTCGACCTCGGGGCAGCGTGCGGCGCAGCGCCGTGGGCAGCCAGCGCCCCAGCGCCGCGCTGCGGGTCACGACGTAAACGGCGTGGGGCTGGACGGGGAAGGGCGGGGGCGCCACCCCCGCCGCCAACCGGTCGGCCAGCCAGGCGTGGCCCGTCTGGACCGTGGCCGCGCCGCTGGACGCGAGGGTGAGCAGGGTGGTTTCCGACACGGCCAGGCCGTGGACCCCGATGCCGCGCAGCGACTTCAGGAAGGCGGTCGGGCTGGCGCCCTCCGCACGGGCCAGCGCAGAAAAGGTATGCTGGCCCGCCACCAGTTCGATGGTGCGGCTGGCCGATTCGGTGCGAATCCGCGCCACCGCGTCCGGGATCCCCGCCAGAACGCCGACCACGATCAGCAGAGCCAGAACCCTGCGGTACCAGAGCGACACGGTTGCGCCACGCCCTTCCGGCTCCCGGCGGGGTGCCCTGCCCACCTACACAAGCCATTGCCTATCTTGCCACAAGGCCACGCGGGTGTGTGCCGTTGTTCGGAGCCGGCAGGGGCGGCGGCGGCGTCGCCGAACCGCGATGGTGCCGCCGCGCGGGGGAGCGTGCACCTCCGTGGGCGCTGGGCGGGGGGATGTCCGTGGGTGACGGGGCGCAAGCGGCGGATGTCCCGCCGACGCTGCTTTATGTCGGGTGCGGTGGCGCGGCGGGGGATGGTCCGGATCAGTTGGTGGTGGTGGAGGCCGCGGCGGAGGCTGCCGCCGTCCGCCACCGGCTCGTCCTGCCGTACGCCGCCGACGGCATCGCGCAGGTGGCGCGCATCGGAGCGCGCCGGCTGCTTTTGGTGGGCGCGAGGAGTTCACGGCTGTATGTGGTGGCGGCGGATCTCCCGGATCGACCCGAGATCGTCCGCGTCGTGGAGCCCGAGGCGCTGGGCCGCCACTGTGGCCTTTCCGGTCCGCACAGCGCCGTCGTGCTCCCGGACGGCCACGTCCTGATCTCGCTGGTGGCCGACCGCCGAGGCGGGCCGCAGGGTGGCTTTGCCGTGCTTCACGGCGGCGATTTCGACCTGCTGGGGCGTTGGGATGAGGTTCCTGCCGCGTTCCGACCGGGGGCGCTGGCGATGCCTGCCCACCATGCGCATGTGGTGGTTGGTTCGTGGTCGGAACCGCAGGACCAAGGTGGTGCGGCCCTTTGCGCCTGGGGTATCAAGGACCGTCGGCCTGGAGAGGTCGAGGCGCTCGGTTCCGCGCCCGGACCGGTGGCGCTTGCCGGCCAGTGGGCGGCGGCGGGCGGCGCGGTCTGGACCTGGATGCTCGGGACGGGTGGGCTGGAGCTTGCCGCCGCGGAACCTGTGGCAAGCGGTTCGCCAAACCCGGCGGATTTGGCGCAGGCCTCGCCGGGGGGGGTGACGTGGGTCGCCGCGGGCGGGGGTGTGGCCGGGCCGCTGCGAACGGGATCCGAACTCGGCGATGGCGCGGGACCGCCAAACGTCTGCGAGCATCTGCACCTGCCCGGGGGCGCCGCCTGGCGCCTGGCGGTTTCGCCCGACGCCCGCTGGCTCTATGCGACCTCTGCCGGGCATCCGGCGTGGGACGATGCGGATCCCGGGTCCTGGCTGTGGGCCGTGGAAGTGGGTACGCCAGCGGGCGGTGACCCGCAGCGGGGGCCGCGCCGCCAGTGGCGGTGTGCCCCAGGCGCCGGCCCGCGGGCGTGGCCTCGGGCGGTGTGGGTGGTGGATCCCGGGGGCTGAGGCGTGGTCGAGGCTGCCCTTTGGAGTTGCCTTTGACCCTTGACAGCACCCGCCTATAGTAGATAACGGGCGCATGGCGAGCGAACAGGTGATCTCAACGGAGGCAAACGGCGGGGGGATTCGGCATCGCCGTCCGCACGTTCTACCGTTGGGAGGCCGCCGGGCGACTGCGGCCCTCGATACCGAGGCGATTGGGTGGGCGGTCAACCGCGGCACCACCAGTAAGCCGGGTCCGCATACGGGCTACGGGCTGTCCCCGGAATCCGAGTCTAAATCCTCGCCCCGGCTTGTCTACCCTCATCTTGACACAGAG
>DAHWHT010000207.1 GCA_027335515.1 Clostridia bacterium | reverse complement strand
CGATCCTGGCAACGGACGCGAGCCGTGCGAACGCTCTCCGGTCCGGGTGGAAAGCCCGGCGTGCGCGGCAGTTGCCGCGTAGCCCGAGTCCGCCTGTTGCCTACGGCCCCGCAAGGGGTAAATACAAGGCCGAAAGGGGCGAAACCCTGGTCGGGCGGACGGTGTGGAAGGCCGAAAGATCGGTTTGTACACATTTTTCTAACCAGGTTCCACGGGGATGATGGGTCGCGTGGTGGCGTCGGCGCTGACGGTGTCTCCGGTCGAACCGCAGCGTGTATACGTCGGAATGGAGATCCAGGGGGTGGCCCAGGGAGAACTCGGACTCTGGACCTCGGGTAACGGGGGGATGACATGGGAACGGTCCGGGCTGCCCTCGAAGCTCTCCGTGGAGGGCATAGCCGCCGTGCCCGGAACGGTCGGAATCCTGTACGCGGTGGCCTACCCCGGCTTCGACAGTGCTACGCCCGGATTGTGGCGGAGCGTGAATGGCGGGAAGACATGGAATCGGGTGTCCGGACTACCTGGACCCGTGTACTCCGTCGCGGCGCCGACTTCCACCGAGGTGCTGGTCGGCGGCGCTGGCCGCGTGTGGCGGTCGAGCAACGCCGGGCGGACGTTCACCCCCCTGCCTCTCGGCGTTCCTCTCTGGAGCGCGTCCTCGGCCGCTCCAGGTGGCCTGCCCGTGGACGCGGTGCTCCGAGCGGAAGACGGGACACTCTTCGCGGCCACGAGGCTGGGTGTCGCGCGTAGTCGGGATGCGGGACGTAATTGGCAGGTCGTTTCCGAACCGGTGGGCGACCCACCCGTGCAGCCAGGGGGGCTCCATCTCCTGACCGACGGCTCGGTGGCGGTCACCACGCAGTTCGGCACTTTTACTTACCGGGCCCCCCGGCCGGGCAGCCCCATGACGGTGTGCGGCTTCGGCACGTGAGCCCTACTCGGCACGTAGCTCGGCTACGGCGGTGGAGCTGACGCGTGCCGCGTTCACCCTGGACCTGTTGCGCGTCGGCGCCAGAAACCCGCCGGTCATCGCCTGGAGTCTGCCTTACCTCTCGGCCACCATCGCCAAGGGCACATTCGCGCTCCTGCACGTTCAGCTATCCGTGCCGGCCGGCGTGCCGGGTGGGCAATATGCCCTTGCGTTGGCGAGCATACCGGTGAAGGCGACCGTCGCGGGCCGGACCGCCACCGTGGAGCCGCCGAACTGGCAGAACAACACCAGTGCCACCGCCCAAGTGTCCCTCCCCTCCCTCCCCGGGACCGCGTGGACCGGCACCATCTCGGGCGGTGCCACCGGCAGCACCGGTGATTATCGCGCGCAGCTCACGAGCCTGAAGTGCACCGGCACGCGGTGCGCGGCGACTTTCACCGTCACCGCGCCGGTCCCCGGGGGATTCGGGCCGTCAGGATCATCTGCGGTCACCGCAGTGGCGGCAGATGGTACAACCACCCCGCTGACGACGACAGGCGTTGGCGCTGGCGGTGGTGCGACCGGCGGCGGTACCGGATACCGCATGCAGGGCGACCTGTCCTTCGATCCAGTGCCGGCCGGCAGCACCGCGTTGCGCATCCGCATCGTGACCGGTCCGACGGCCACAGGGAGCAAGTCCGTGGCCGTCACGATCACACAGCCGTTGAAGTGATGAGGTGGCAACCGCTGCCGACTTCTCGTGACACGAGACCCGCCGGCCACCAGACGCCGCAGCAGCCCGACGCCATGACGCCAGCCATCGGCTTTCACCTCACGCTCGCGCCGCTACGGGCGCCCTTCGGGGCCGCAGGGTTACGGCCGCATCTCCCCGCGGCCTCCGCCGCCGATCCCAAAACGCGCCATCCCGTTGGGGATCCTTTCCCGCCCCGCCTGCCGCATGCAGGACACGCCGCCGCTCCATTACGGCCCCCCTGTAGCGGCTCGGGAGGCCCGGCCCTCCGCTGGATCCCGCTCCGCGCATCACCGATCCGTCACCGGCGGGACCGGGAACCCCGGGTACTTGTCCAAGATTTCCTGGGCCGCTTGAACCGAAGTCATTGCCAGCACACGCACCAGCTCCGCCGCTGCTTCGGGGGACGCATCGGCGTACCGCTGGAACGCGGACACGTCCCCTGGCCCCGCGCCCTTATGCGCCGCCCGTTCCAGGTGGAGGAGTAGCTGACCCAACACCGCACGCTCCTCCACCGGCGCCATCGCCACCAGCACATCCTGAAACTCCGCGTACGCTTGCGACAACACGGCGCCACGGGTCACGGGGTCCAGTGACTCCTTCACCGCGCATCACCGACCTTTCGACGACTCGGCATTCACCGGGCGTCTGTGCATCGCCCCGCAGCCCTCTACCGGGCCGGTACCGCCTTCCGACTGAACCGAATCACGGTGCCTTTCTGAGTGTGGCGGCGGGTTACAACCACCCCGCAAAGCGCCACCAAGGCGTCGGACGCCTCGCTGATCCGGCGAACCAGCCACGCCGGGATTGGCCCTTCCCGAGTGCTGCGCCCGTTGGCCTTCAAGCGCTCGCGTATCCGACGCGCCCGAACGGGAGCGGCTCACCCCGCGCCTGAAGGCGGGGGTTTGCGCCGTGATATCGGTCAGGCGCGTTCCGCGTCCTGCGCCCAACGCAGGGCGACGACCCGGGCGGGCCCGCCGCTGGCCGCACGGATCCGCACCGGCAGGGCGATAACGTGCCAGGGGCCGCCGTCCAAGAGGGCATCCGGGTAGTGGAGGTTTTCGGCGATCCAGATCTCGGCGCCAAGCAGGGCCTGGTGCGTGGCCCGGTTTTCCGGTCCCAGGCCCCCGATGCTCAGGTGGTCGATCCCGATGCCGCGGATGCCGCGCCCGGCGAGCCACGCCGCCGCGTGCGGATCCAGGAACGGGGACTCCAGGACCCAGCGCCGGTTCCAACCGAGGTATGCGCCCCAGCCCGTCACCAGCAGAACCACACTGTGGGGCGGCGGGTCCGCCGGCTCAAGATCGGCCACCGTGATGGGCGTGCGCGGCGGGCGGCCGCGCAGGTCGCAGACCACGGCCGGCCCCTGCAGTTCTTCCACCGTATAGGCGTCCATGGTGCGCGAGAAGTCCGCCAGGTGGGCCGGGGCGTCCAGGTGCGTCCCCCAGTGGAGCGGGGTGGTCAACACCTCCAGGTTCCAGCCGTCGCGCGGTCCGTTGCGCAGCAACTCCACCGACGGCGGAGGGACGTCGGGCAGGCCCGGGCTGTTTGGGTAGAGCTCCTGGCTCAGGTCCAGCATCCGCGAAATCCGCGTCATGCCCCCACTCCCCTGACGTGCGCCCTGGGAGCCTAAACGCCGCCGCCCGCCCGGTCGCCCCGGCCGCGCAGACCCTCGACGTTGTGGATGTGGACGTGGCAGCCCTGCGCGATATCCACGGTGGCACGACCGATCACCGCCCCGTATTTCAAGACCGACGTTCCGGCGGCGATCGGGCGCACCGCCACCTTGTGGCCCATGGGAACCGCATCGCGCACGACCAGGGTGCCGCCGGCAAACGGGACGACGCTTCCCGATTCCAGCCCTTCCAGGGCCACCGCCACATTGTCCCGCGCATCCAGTACGAGCAGGATCGCCAGCGCAGCCGCCCCCCCGCGATCGTCCGTCACAGCGTCGGTCCGATGCGCCACAGTCCGAACTCCTGATGCCCCAGGACCTCCGACCGCGTCAACCGGCCGGAGCAGGTGCGCACCAGTTCCCCATACAGCCGGTCGCCGACCTCCGCCACCGACGCGGTCCCAGCCACGATGTCCCCGGCATCGAGATCGGTGTTGTCGCGCAACCGCTCAAACGTCGCGGTGTTGGTGGCAATCTTGAGAACGGGCGCGATGCAGCAGCCGGTCGGCGTACCGCGGCCGGTCGTGAACGCCACCACCTGTGCCCCGCCGGCCACCATGCCGGTCAACTGCTCGATGTCGTGGCCTGGGGTATCCATCCAGACCAGCCCGCGGGTCCCGGGCCGGGTGGCGTACGGAATGACGTCCATCAGGGGCCGCGTCCCTGCCGTGGGCGCCGCGCCCAGGGATTTCTCCTCAATCGTCGTCAACCCGCCGGCGATGTTTCCAGGTGAGGGATTTCCCCCGCGCATATCGTAGCCGGTGGCCAGAATCTCCCGCTCGTAGCGGTCGATCACCTCATACACCCGCTGCGCCACCTCCGGGCGGGCGGCGCGCTCGGCCAGCAGGTGTTCGGCGCCGATCAATTCGGTGGTTTCCGCCAGAATAACGGTGCCCCCGGCGTCCACCAGCCGATCGGCGACACTGCCCACGGCCGGATTGGCCGAAATCCCGGAGCAGGCGTCCGATCCGCCGCATTCGGTCCCCAGCACCAATTCGGACATCGGCACCGGCTCGCGCTGCAGGTCGGAGGCGTCCTGCAGCATCTGGGCCGCGGCGCGGGCCGCCTCCTCGATGGCGCGCAGGGTGCCGCCGGATTCCTGGATCAGCACCAGGGCCACGGGCTTGGCCGCGCGCCGCGCGATGCCCTCGGCCACGATCCGCGCGGCGGCGGCCTCACAGCCGAGCCCGCAGACCACCACCCCATACACGTTGGGATTGCTGCCGTAACCGATAAAGGTGCGCAGGGTCTGTTCCAGGTCGCGGCCGGTCTGCCCGCAGCCGTGCTGATGCGTCACAAAGACCGATCCCCGCGCCAGGGTGGCGGCCGAAGCCGCCACCTGATTGGCGCAGGTGATCGTCGGCAGCAGCAGCACGTGGTTGCGGACGCCGACTTCGCCCGCACGGCGACGGTAGCCCAGAAAGTGGTCCGCCAGCATGGCCGCCCTCCGTTCGCTCACTGGGACCGGCTCGCCGACCCATACACCCCGCCGCCGGCGGCACGGAACTCCGCCGACTTACGCTCCATTCCGGCTCGAACCGCGTCCTGCACGCCCAGCCCCTCGCGCGCGGCGTAGTCGCGGATATCCTGAGTGATGCGCATGCTGCAGAACTTCGGCCCGCACATCGAGCAAAAATGCGCAGTCTTCGCCGCCTCGTGCGGCAGCGTCTCGTCGTGGTAGGCCATTGCCCGCTCGGGATCCAGCGACAGATGGAACTGGTCGCGCCAGCGGAACTCAAACCGCGCCTTGGACAAGGCGTCGTCCCAGCGCTGCGCCTGGGGGTGCCCCTTGGCGATGTCCGCCGCATGCGCCGCCAGCTTGTATGCGATGACCCCCTCGCGCACATCGTCGCGGTTGGGCAGGCCAAGGTGTTCCTTTGGCGTCACGTAGCAAAGCATCGCCGTGCCGTGCCAGCCGATGACCGCAGCGCCGATCGCAGAGGTGAGGTGGTCATACCCGGGCGCGATGTCGGTGGTCAACGGACCGAGGGTGTAAAAGGGGGCGTCGTGGCACACCGACCGTTCCCGCTCCACGTTCTCGACGATCTTGTGCAGCGGCACGTGGCCCGGTCCCTCGATCATCACCTGCACATCCTGGTCCCAGGCCACCCGGGTCAGTTCGCCCAGGGTGTCGAGTTCGGCAAACTGCGCCTCGTCGTTGGCGTCCGCGATCGAACCGGGCCGCAGTCCGTCGCCCAGGGACACGGAGACATCGTAGGCCCGCAGGATCTCGCAGATCTCCCCAAAGTGCGTGTACAGGAAGTTCTCCTGGTGGTGCGCCAGGCACCAGGCCGCCAGGATGGAACCGCCGCGCGAGACGATGCCCGTCACGCGGCGGGCGGTCAGGGGCACGTAGCGCAGCAGCACGCCGGCGTGAATGGTGAAGTAGTCGACGCCCTGCTCGCACTGCTCGATCAACGTGTCGCGGTAGGCCTCCCAGGTGAGGCTGGCCGCGTCACCGCCCACCTTCTCCAGGGCCTGGTAGATGGGGACGGTGCCGATGGGCACCGGGGCGTTGCGCAGGATCCACTCGCGCGTGGCGTGAATGTTGCGGCCGGTGGACAGATCCATCACCGTGTCCGCGCCCCAACGCACGGCCCACGACAGCTTCTCCACTTCTTCCTCGATCGAGGAACCGACGGCGGAGTTGCCGATGTTGGCGTTGACCTTCACCAGAAAGTTGCGCCCGATCGCCATCGGCTCGCTTTCCGGATGGTTGATGTTCGCTGGAAGAATCGCCCGGCCGCAGGCGACTTCGTCACGGACGAAGGCCGGCGCGAGCCCCTCGCGCAGCGCCACGAATTCCATCTCGGGTGTGACCTCGCCGCGACGCGCGTACGCCATCTGGGTGACGGCGCCCGCGCCCCGGGCCCGCAGGGGCGCGCGATGGTTGGCGGGCAGATCGGGTGTTGCTTCGAGGCGGGCCCGGCCGTCGTCTTCCGGCCGAACCGTCCGACCCTCGTAGGCCTCGACGTCGCCGCGGCCCGTGATCCAGGCCAGGCGATGCGGTGCCAGGCCGGCGCGGACATCGATCACCGCCCCCGCGTCGGTGTACGGCCCGCCGGTGTCATACAGGCGCACGGGCTCGTTGGGAACCTCGCCCCCCGCCGTCTGGGACGGTGACAGCGCGACCTCGCGGAACGGAACCCGGATGTCGGGTCGGCTGCCCACGACAAAAACCTTGCGGCTGCCGGGCAGCGCCCCGACGCCTGGCGCAAAGACGCGCTCCGATGTAGCCATCCTCAGATCCCCTTCCCCGGACGCCGCTGGAACCACAGGGGGGCACACAACGACCCGTCACCCGCCTGGTGCCAGACCGCCGTGTGCCCCCACGGCCGCTTCCCTCCGCTGGTGTCACCCAGATCAGGTTCAAGGGTACGGGTCCCGCGACCCGTTCTCAGTCCGCCCGCGGCGGACACCCCTAGCGTGCGTCTCTATGCAGTTCCGCCATTACTTCCCGACCACCGCGGCAATCCCTACCCAGAACCCTAGCGCAGCAACCGCAGCAGGTAGCCCCCGTCGATCGGATGGATCGTACCAGCCGCCGCCAGCAATTCCAAGCCGGGCAGGCGCAGTTCCAAACCTTCCGTGAAAGCCGCGGCCGCGGCCGCCTCCCCCGGCGCACCGCCGTCCGCGGCGAACACGGGCCGGACGGCGACGCGCGCCTGCAGCAGTCCGCTGCCGAGGTCGCGGGCGACCGGCAGGTCGAAGGTGACCCGACAGCCGCCAGGAAAGCGAAAGTCCGCACCCTCGGGGTAGACGTGCAGGCGGGTGTGCACGGCCTGCGGCGCCCCGGCGGCACAGCGCACCGCGGGCGCGCCAAGGGCGGACACATCCACCGCCATCAGCGTCCCACTGCCGTGCAGGATCCGGTCCACCAGGGCCCGGCGCGCCTCCGCGGCCGTTTCGAATCTTTGGCGGGAGGCCTCCAGGGCCGCCGCGTACCCGTGCGTGCGCAGGGCGCTCCGCAGGGCGGCATCGTCCCGCGACCCGCCATCCAGGGGAAGGACCGCGTCCAGTCCGGCGTCCAGCCCCTGCGTTGCGGCCTGGGCGGCCCGACGCACCCGCTCGCGCCACTCAAGGGCCACACGGGCGCGCCGCAACGCACCCGCGGCCTCGATCGTGGCCTGCATGCGGTCCAGGACAAGGCACAGGGCGAGCCCCACACCGGCATCCCTGCCGGCAAGGGGACCCGCCCCGAGGTCGGCCAGGGCCGCATCCAGGGCCGAGGCCCGTTCCGCCGCGGCTGCGGGAGCCCGGCCCTGCGCCCAACGCAACGCGACGTAGAGCGGTAATCCGCCACTCAGCTCGCGGGCGCGCTGGCGGTCGATCTCCTCGGATTCGAGGGCGGCCCGGCGCTCGCGGCGCACCATGAGCAGTTGCAGGGCCTGGCGCCAGACGGGCTGCGGCGCGCACGGCCCCCGGAGGATGGCGGCCAGCAGCCGGCCTTCCACCGTTGTCAGCGCCCCGGCTTCGGCCGATTCCTCACCGATGGCCGCCGGGGCCTGGGCTGCCGATGTCCGATCGGCCCCCCACCAGCGGGCGAACCAGTCGGCCACGAGGTCGGCGGCGGCCACCCCGGAGGGTGCGCCGCCGGCCAGCGGCAGCGGCGGCCGCCCCCGCCAGTGCAACGCGCTTTCGCCAGGCCGGCGTGGTGCCTCGAAACCGATGCGGCTCAGCTCGCGGGCCTCCACGCGCGCCAGATCCGGCCACGTCCGGCCATCGCGTCCGGCGACCGGACGCCCGACATCGGCCGGACCGCGCAGCAGGAAGACGCCCTCGCTGCGGGGTGGCACGATCGCCACAGGCTCCGCCGCGGCCGACCAACCCGGCCAGAGTTCCGCCAAACCGTCGGCCGCAAGCAGACGGCTCCAGCCCTCCAGGGTACGCGCCATCTCTTCGTCCGGCACGAACACGGCCGCCGCCCCCAGACCGCACCACATGCAGACCCAGCATACCACGGCGTTCACCGCGGCGCGGAGCCCTCACCGGGCCCCGCGCATACCCTACACCCATCCCAGGCGCCGTATGGGAGGGCACCGCCACCATGCAGGTTCTGGTCGCGGAGTTCATGGACCCAGCCGGCCTTGGAGTCCTGGAAACCGAGTTGAGCGTATGCTACCGCCCGGATCTGGCCGCCCAGCCGCCCGGTTGGTTGCAGGCGGTACGCGAGATCGACGGCCTGGTGGTGCGAAACTGCGTGCGGGTCGGGGGCGATCTGCTCGACGCGGCACCCTCCCTGCGGGTCGTCGGTCGACTGGGCAGCGGACTGGACAACCTGGACCTGCCGGCCCTGCGCCGCGCCGGGGTGACCGTGGTGCACGCCCCCGACGCCAACACCGCCGCCACCGCCGAGTTCGCACTCCTGTTGATCCTCGCGCTGGCGCGCGGGCTGCAGCCGTCATGGGCCGGCGGTCGCAACCCGGACTGGGAGGCGCGCGCCCGCCACGTCGGCCATGAGTTGGGGGGCTGCGCGCTGGGCATCGTCGGCTTCGGCCGCGTCGGCCGCGCACTGGCCCACCGCGCCCACGGTCTGGGGATGCGGCTCCTGGTGAGTCAGCCCGGCCGGCGTCCCGACGACGGCGATCTGCGCGAGGTGGCCGCCGAGTTGGTCGACCTGCCGGACCTGCTGCGGCGGTCGGACACCGTCAGCCTCCACGCCGCGCTGACCCCGGCCAGCCGCCACCTGATCGGCGCGCCGCAACTGGCACTGCTGAGACCCGAGGCCACCCTGATCAACACGGCGCGCGGGGGTCTGATCGATGAAGCGGCCCTTGCCAGGGCGTTGCGCGAAGGCTGGCTGGCGGGCGCGGCGCTGGACGTCCGCGACCCCGAACCGCCCCGATCGCCCGATCCCCTGGATGGCGCTCCCCACCTGCTGCGAACGCCGCACATGGCGGCCCTGACCCGCCAGGCCCAAAGGACGGTGGCCCTTCACGTGGCCGAGGACGTCGTTCGTGTTCTGACCGGTCGCTCCCCGCTGCGCGCCGTCCCGGGCATGGCATGACGGGGTCGGACGTGCCGTCGCCAATCGACGGGGATGTGCCTTTGAGTCTTGACAACGTCTGCCCATGGTAAATGGTAGATAGAGGGGCTCTGGTGGGCAAATAGATGCTCTCGACGGGCAACCGGCGAAGCGTCTGGGCATCTCCGTCTGCGCGGACTACGTTGGGAGGCCGCCGGGCAGCCGCTGCCGAACCGACGCAAGCGAGCGTTGCGCAACTTACAGCGGCGGAAGGAGACGCTCGTGGCGGCGGCTGCCAATGACCACGCGGTTGCGGTGGCGGTGGCAGGGCAGGCATCCGGGTTGAACGCCAAGCGGCGCGGCCCGCGGCGAGTGTTCCGCCTCGCGGCATCCGGCGCGGTCGCGCGGGGCCGGCACCCGCCGCCGGCAGGCCGCACAGCGCGTCCCGGGCGGCGGTGCCGACGGCGGGTTCCACAACGGCGGCGTGCAGCGGCATCAGGACCCTTGGTCACCGGACGACTCGCCCACATGATTGGCCGACGGAATGCGGAGGGAGAGGATCGCCGCGCGCAGTGTGTCGCCGCGAAGCCCCACGCGCAACGCCTAAAGCGACAGGGCCTCGTCGGTGTGGATGTTGCCCAGATTGACGTTGCAACCGAAACGCAGGATGAGATCCTGCTGCTGGTTTTTCAGCGGTGCCTCCCAGAGCAGGCGCGTACCGTCCGCCACGGCCGCCGCGATATCCTCCATCTCCTCTTCGTCGATGCTGCCGTCCTCGCGGTAGATGACGACACCCTTGCCGGACTCCCGGCCTTCGACGATCACCTTCCAGGCACCATGGCGCAGGTCCGCCCCGATCTGTTCCCGGATGTTGCTGCGCGGCACGCGGTCGGCCGGGTGCTTCTTGCCAACCTCCGTCAGAACCCGCAACTGGCGGGCCGCGGCGATATCCATCAGCGTGCAGCGGGTGCGTGAGGACATCTGGATCGTACCATCCGAGATCTCGATCGCCCGAAAGCCCAGGGCGGCGGCCCGTTCGATAAACGCCCGGCCGCGGCCCTGCGCGACGGCGACCTCCAGGAAGGTCCCCCCCGGATACACCAAGACCCCGGCGTCCTCGGCCAGGCGCAGCTTGCGTTCCAGCACCGCCGGCGGATAGAACGCGGTCGTTCCGAACGCCAGCTTGAGAAGGTCGATACAGGGACCCGCCAGTTCAAAGAGATCCGCCGTGGCCGCAAGCCCCAGCCCCTTGTCGATGACCATCGTCACCCCGTGGGTCCGGGGCTTGCCGACGCGACCGGAAACCGGAAACGGGCAGGTGTCGCCCCACGCCTCGCCACCGCCCGCGCGTTGCCCATCCGCCATTCCCCCACCATCCCCTTCACCACCCGGCCCGCCGGGTTGCGCATGGGCGCAGGGTATGCCGCAGCCGGCGGGGCGGTTCGGTGGGCATGGCCGGCACCGGGACGGCATACGGCGTAGCGGCATGGGAAGGGGTGGGGCATTGGCGGACGGCCTGATTCTGCTGCTGCTCTGCGTGGCGCTTGGGATCGCGGGCCGCAACCCGCTGATCGCCGGCGCCGCCGCGGCGCTGTTGCTGCTGCGTCTGGGCCGGGTCGAGGTGGCCATCCGCTTCCTGGATCAGCGCGGCACCAGCCTTGGCATCCTGCTCTTGGTCGCGGGACTTCTGGCGCCGCTGGCGGGGGACCGCCTGTCCCTTTCCGCCTTCGCCGGGGAACTGCTGCGGCCCTCCGGGCTCATCGGGCTGGGGGTCGCCGCCTGCGCTGCGTGGTTTGGCCGCAACGGCGTAAACTTTCTGCACACTTATCCGGCCGCGCTCGTCGGCATGATCGTCGGTTCGGTGCTCGGAACGATCTTCCTGCGCGGCGTGCCGACCGGCCCGCTCATCGCCGCCGGACTCACCGCGACGCTCCTGCAGGCGATGGGCCTGCGTTAGGCGGCCCGCACACCCGACGGCTCACGGCGCGTCGGGTGCCTCATCCTGCGCCAGGCCGTCGCGCTCGCGCAAACGGCCGTTGAGATCGGACAGCTGGTGCCCCAGGCCCTCGATCTCGTTTTCGGCCATGCCGAGAAAGAACTTCAGACGCGCCTCGTCCTCGCCGCGGCCCTCGTCCAGCAGGCGCCGGCACTCCCGATACACGTCCAGGGCCTGATCGATCCGGCCGCGCACCCCGCGCACCCGGTCGGACAGGCTGTCGCTCTTGCGACCGGCACGAACCGCATCGTACGAATCGACCAGCAGGGGCTCAAACCAGGCGGCGTCGGTGGGGTCGTCGAGGCTGACGCGCAAACAGATCGGCTCATCGTTTTCCGCCAGGGCACCCACCAGGGGCCCCGGAAGCGGTACGGGGACCGAGTGCACCGTGGCCGAGAACGCCCCCCCGGGCCAGAGATACCGCCGGCCGCCCGCCACCGCGATGGCGACCGGCGCGCCCTCCAAGTGGCGCACAAAATGCACCCGCTGGAGGTTGCCGGAAAGGAAGCCCAGCAGGAACGCCATATCCGGATTCTGAGGCAGGTGTCGGCCGAGACGCAGCACGGCCTCGAACTTGGTGCGAAGATCTGTCACCCACAACCGCCCCTCCGGCCGCCCGGCCCACGCCCCCGGCGACAAGTCGTGCTATTGTATCATCGTCGCCGCGGGACGCATGCCGCGGTGGACGAAAGGGCGATGCCGGGTGCGGATCGGGGCCCACATCACCATACGGGACGGGCTGGCGGAGGCGGGCGCGCTGGCAACGTCCATCGGCGCGGACACCTTCGGCTTTCACACCCGCAATCCCCGCGGCTCCGCGGCCCGCACAGTCGGTGCGCAGGAAATCGCGCGTTGGCGTGCCTACCAGGCCCAGACTGGGCTTGGCCCGCTGGTCGGACACCTGCCGTACGTCATCAACCTCGCGTCCGACCGCGACATCTGGGATTTCGGCGTCCGCGTGGTGGGCGAGGATCTGGCCCGCTGCTCGGCATGGGGCGTGCATGCCATCGTGCTGCACCCCGGGCATTGCCCCGCGGCCACGCGCGAACACGGTGTGCAACGGGTCGCAGCCGGCATTTGCGCCGCCCTGGAGCAGGCCGGCGACGGCGACTGCCTGCTTTGCCTGGAAGCCATGTCCGGGCAAACCGGCGAGATCGGCGCCGTGCCCGAGGAGCTCGGTGCCATCCTGGACGCCTGCGGTCGCCCCGCACGGCTCGCCGTCTGCCTGGACACCTGCCACCTCTTCGCCGCCGGCTGGGACATCCGAACGCACGCCGGCATCGACCAGATGCTCGCCGCCTTTGACGCCGCCGTGGGCCGTGAGCGCATCCAGGCCCTGCACCTCAACGACAGCAAGTTCCCGTTGGCGAGCCACAGAGACCGCCACGAGCGCCTGGGACGCGGGGAGATCGGCGCCGAAGGACTGACGGCCTGCCTCACCCACCCATTCCTGGGCGGCCTGCCGACGATCATTGAAACACCCGTGGACGACTACGCCACCTACGCCGAGGAGATCACCGCGGCGCGGGCGCTGGCCGGGGGGAGCTAGGGGATGCGGTTTCTGGTCCGCGTCCAGGTCGACGACATAGCCGCCGCACACCACCTGCCGGGCTACGACGGGCCATGCTCCCGGCCCCACGGCCACAACTGGTCGCTGGAGGCGGTCATTGGGGCGCAGGGGCTGTACGAGGACATGGTGGTGGATTTCGCCGCGGTCAAGGGTGTGCTGCGGGCGATCGACCACACCAATCTCAACGACGACCCCGAACTTGCGGCCGGCGGCCACAGACCGACGGCCGAGCGGCTCGCCGTCGTACTCGCGCAGCGGGTGCAGGCGCGCCTCGACCACCAGCCCAACCGGCCGCGGCTTCTCGAACTGACCGTTCGCGAGACCGCCCGCAACGCCGTCGTCTACACCCCCACCGACGCGTGATCGAGGGGATGAGGACGGAGGTGGCCCGTGGCGCAAGGTTTGTCTCGCCCCACCCCGCCCCGCCGGGGACCGGACGCCGCCCACGCCCTCAACGTCGTCGAGATCTTCGGGCCGACCCTGCAGGGCGAGGGGCGCCTCATCGGCTGCACCACCATGTTCGTCCGCCTGGCCGGGTGCGATTGGACCTGCGCCTGGTGCGACAGCGCCTTCACCTGGCAAGCGGGGGCACTGGCGCCCATCGAACGCCTCACCCCCGAGGCCATCGTGCGCCGCCTGGCCGCGGCGGGTCCCACCTGCCGCCGCGTCACCCTGAGCGGCGGCAATCCGGCACTCCAGGACGCCGGTCCGTTGGTGGACGTACTGCGCGCGCGCGGCTACCGCGTGCACGTGGAAACCCAGGGGAGCCGCGCCCCGGCGTGGCTGGCCCGGGTGGACATGGTCACGGTCTCGCCCAAAGGACCGAGTTCCAACATGCCTCCGGCCTGGGACGCCCTGGCCGCCACCCTGCGGGTCGCGGCCGCGCCGGACCTCAAGATCGTGGTCTTCGACGAGGCGGACTACGCATTCGCCCGCGAGGTGCATCGGCGGCATCCGACCGTCGCCTGCACCCTGCAGGCCGGAAACCGCGTGGGCCGCGACCGCCGCAGCCGGCTGCTGGCGCGCCTGCGGTGGCTGGCGGGCCGGACGCTGGCCGACCCGGACATGGCGGATGTCCGCGTATTGCCCCAGTTGCACGTGCTGCTTTGGGGCAACCGCCGGGGGGTGTGAGCGATCGGCGGCCGTCCGCTGGCACCGACGCGCGTCCATCGGAAACGACCGTCGCCGCGCCGGTCGGCGGCAGCCTCGCCAGGGTGCCTGCGGGCGGGGCTGCGGTCCGCGTCGTCCAGGCGGCGGGATGGCCGCCCTGCCGGCCGACCGTGGGATCCGGACGCACGCGGCGCCCGGTGCGTCGCCCTTTTTGGATAGGACGGGAGGGAGCGGCACCGGCGGGATCGCCGCAAGGCGAAGCGCCCCGCGCCGCATGAACAATGGTGCGACCCGCGGTGATCCTGCTCTCTGGCGGAATGGATTCGGCGGTCTGCCTGCGGGTGGCTCAGCGCGAAGGCTTTGATCCGTGGACCCTTTCCTTCGATTACGGTCAGCGGCACCGGACGGAGTTGGCGGCGGCTCGGGCGGTCGCCGCCGCCTGCGGCGTACCGGCGGCACGCCGCCGCGTCCTGCGCCTGGGCCGGGCCTTCTCCGGCAGCGCGCTGACCGGCGACGGCGCCGTGGCCCTGGATCGCACGCCGGACGCCATCGGCGCGGACGTGCCGACCACCTACGTGCCGGCGCGCAACCTCGTCTTTCTGTCGCTCGCCACGGCCCTGGCGGAGCCGCTGGGGGCGCGCGACGTCTTCATCGGCGTGAACACCCTCGACTATTCCGGCTACCCCGACTGCCGACCGGCCTTCATCGCGGCCTTCACGGAGGCCGTGCGCCTTGGCACGGTGGGCGGGATCACCATCCACACGCCGCTCGCGGAACTGGACAAGGCGGGTATCGTCCGCCTCGGCCTGGCACTGGAGGCGCCGTTTGCCCAGACCCTCTCCTGCTATCTGGGCAGCCGCCCCGCCTGCGGCCGCTGTGACGCCTGCCAGCTGCGGCTGCGCGGCTTTGCGGCTGCGGGCTGCGTCGACCCCATCCCCTACGCCGATGCGGCGACCCAGCCGTAGTCCCGGCCGGCCGGCGCTCAGCCGCGCAGACGGGCGCGCTGGTGACGGTCCAGCACAGCCTTGCGCATGCGCAGCGACTGCGGGGTCACCTCGACCAACTCGTCGTCGCGGATAAAGGCCAGCGCCTGCTCCAGCGAGAGCGTCCGCGGCGGGGTCAGCTTGACCTCCTCTTCGCTGGTGCTGGAACGCATATTCGTCAGGTGCTTGCGCTTGCAGACATTGATCTCGAGGTCACCCTCGCGCGCGTTTTCGCCCACCACCTGCCCCGCATACACCGCCGCCCCGGGCCCAAGAAACAGCGTCCCGCGCTGCTCGGCATTCTCGAGGGCAAAGGCCGTGGTCGCACCCGGCTCCCACGCCACCAGGCTGCCACGCGCCCGGCCAGGGATGGATCCGCGGTGCGGTCCGTAACCGGCGAAGGTATGGCTCATCACGCCGTATCCCTTGGTGAGGGTCTGAAACTCCGATGCGAAGCCGACCAGGCCGCGCGCCGGCGCCAGAAACTGCAGGCGCGTCCGTCCGTCGCCGGCCGGTTGCATGTCCTTGAGTTCGGCGCGCCGGGAACCCAGGGTCTCCATCACAGCCCCGACCGCGGCATCCGGGACATCGGCCACGAGGTCCTCCAGCGGCTCGTGCGGACCGTCCGGTCCGTCGCGCAGCACGACCTCCGGTCGCGAAACCTGCAACTCATACCCCTCGCGCCGCATGGTTTCGATCAGGATCGACAGGTGCAGCTCGCCGCGGCCCCGGACAATGAAGGCATCGGGACTGGCCGTCTCCTCGACCTCCAGACCGACGTTGTGCTCGGCCTCTCGCCACAGACGCTGGCGCAACTGGCGCGAGGTGACAAACGCCCCCTCCCGCCCGGCAAAGGGCGAGTTGTTCACCGAAAACGTCATGGCCAGCGTGGGCGGGTCGACGTGCAGCGCCTCCAGCGGAGCCGGCACTTCCGCGCTGGTCACCGTGTCCCCCACCGTCAGGTCCGCCAATCCTGCCACCGCCGCGATGTCCCCAGGGCCGACCCCTTCGGCCGGGACACGCTGCAGACCGGAAAACGTGTAGAGCTGGGCCGCCCGCGCCGGGCGCAGACCACCGTCCGGTCCGTGTACGGCCGCGACCGCCTCACCCGCACGCAGCACCCCCTGCCGCACGCGGCCGATACCGATGCGACCGACGTAATCGTCGTAGTCGAGGGTTGTCACCAGCAGTTGCAGCGGCGCGTCGGGTTCGCCCGTGGGCGGCGGCACATGCTCCAGGACCGCGTCCAAAAGCGGCAGAATCGTGCCGGTCATCGCCTGCGGCTCAAAGGGCTGCGCAAGTTCACGCACCGCAATCCCCGCGCGGCCCGATGCGTAGACGGTCTGGAACTCAAGCTGGTCCTCATCGGCGCCAAGGGCGAAAAACAGTTCCAGCACCTGGTCGACCGTACGCAGGGGATCCGCGCCGGGCCGGTCCAATTTGTTGACGACCAGGATCGGGCGCAAATGGTGCTCCAGCGCCTTGTGCAGCACAAAACGGGTCTGGGGCATCGGACCCTCCAGGGCGTCGACGACAAGCAGGGCGCCATCGACCATCGAAAGGATGCGCTCCACCTCACCACCAAAGTCGGCGTGACCCGGGGTGTCCACGATGTTGATCTTATGATCGCGGTACTCGACCGCCGTGTTCTTCGCCAAAATGGTGATGCCCCGCTCCCGCTCCAGATCGTTGCGGTCGAGCACCCGTTCGGACACCGCCTGGTTGGCGCGAAAGACGCCGGTCTGCCGCAGGATGGCGTCGACCAGGGTGGTCTTTCCGTGATCGACGTGCGCGATGATTGCCACGTTGCGAATTCGTTCCTGTCGCTGATCTGCCACCGTCTTGCGCCTGCCGCCCCCACTCCGAAACCGTCCGGGCCGGCACCTGGGCCCCGACCCGTCCGCCACTGTATCACAGCAAGACCGGCGCCGGATGAGGCTTGACAGCCCCCGCCACGGTGCGAGGATGGGGGCGGTGCGTCAGGGGGGGATCGGACGTGCGAGGCTGGCGTTGGCTGCGGCGGGGGGCGTGGGCCCTGGTCGTGCTGCTGGCAGGCGCCATGCTCGCCAGGGCCGCGGCCGACCCGGGGTCCGCCCCCGCGGCCACGGGCGCGCGGGCGCTGCGTCCGGCTCCCTACGCGCCCGGCTTCACCCTCACCGATCAGTTCGGCCGCCGCGTCGCGCTGCGATCCCTGCGGGGCAGGGCGGTTGTGCTGGCCTTTGTCGACAGCCGCTGCACCACCGTCTGCCCCCTGACCGCCCAGTCGATGCGCCAGGCACAGCGCCTGTTGGGACCTGCCGTGGGGCAGGTGCAACTGGTGGCGATCAACGCCAACCCGACCGCCACCTCCGTGGCGACCGTGCGCGCCTGGTCGCAGGCGCACGGTATGGAACAGCGGTGGCTGTTCCTCACCGGGTCACCGGCGCAACTGGCCACCGTCTGGCACCGGTACCACATTTACGTCGCGATCGTTCACGGTCTGATCGATCACACGCCGGCGGTGTATGTGATCGGCCCTCGGGGACACGAGCGGTATGTATCGCAGACATCGGGCAACTTTGCCGCCGTCGACGCAGAGGCGCGCGCCCTGGCGGCCGAGACGGCCGCGGTGCTGCCCGCACCCTGGCGGCTCGTCGGAGGGGCGTGGTCGAAGACGGCGGGGACCCTTGGGCGCCTGCGGGTGCTCGCACAGGCCGGACACGCGCCGCACACGGTCGCCCAGCGCTCCGTGCCGGGGCTGTCAGCCACCGGGCAGGCGACCACGGTGCGCGTCGGCGGCACGGCCGGCGGACCGCAGTTGGTCGCCTTCTTCGCCACCTGGTGCACCGCCTGCCGCGAGGACATGGCCGTCCTGCGGGCGTACGGCCGTCAGGCCGCGGCGCAGCATCTGCCCCCGGCGGTCGCGGTCGACCTGCGGGTCGCCGAGCCCTCCACGGCCTGGGTGCGCCGGTTCGTTTCCGCCCAGCGCCTCGGACTGCCGGTGGCCTTCGACCGCCGCGGGCACCTCGCGTCCGCCTACGGCGTCGCCGCCCTCCCCTTCCTGGCCCTGGTGGGCCCGCACGGCACCGTCCGCTGGCGCCACGTGGGCGTGCTGACGCTGGCCGGCCTCGAATCCCACCTGCGCGCCCACGCCTGACACGTCTGCGACCTGCGCTCGCGCCATATCCTTGCCCAAGGGCGCGCGGCAACCCGGCCGCCCGCCGCTGGGGGTGTGCTCGTGATCGTCGTGCCCCTGGGGGGGGCGATCCGTCGCTGGCTCGCCGTGGTCTGCGGCGCGGCCCTGCTCATCGTCACCATCCACTGGGGATTGGCGCATGAAACGGCACCGGTCGGTGGCACGCCCCCCGGGGTGCTGCGGGCGGTCGCGGTGCGTTCCGGCGCCGTCGCGTTGACGTTCCCCGTCCCCCAAGGGACACGCGGTGTGACGGCCGCCATCGCGGCGCTGGCGGCGGCGCGCGCCCCCGCGACCTTCTTTGCCGGCAGCCGCTACGCACGGAGCCACCCGGGCCACATCCGCGCGTTGCTGCGCGCCGGCCAGGAGGTCGAAGCCCTCGCGCCGCCCGGAGGCACGCCGCCCTGCGATGCCATCCGTCCCCTGGAGGCCGCGGGGGCGCAACCGATCTTCCTGCAACTGCGCGGCTCACCCCTGCCGCCCGCGGGACTGCGGCGCGCCGCGCTGCGCTGCGGGCTGCAACCGGTGGCCTGGACCGCAGCCGCGGGCGCACAGGCCGCCGCAGCCGGGGCGCGCCCCGGAGACATCGTGCGTCTGCCGCTGGACGCCGCAGTCGCCGAGCAGCTGCCGGCGTTGCTGCGCACGCTGCGCACCCGCGGCTACACCCCGCTGACGCTGGATGCCCTGGTCGCACTGGGTCAGGGCGGGGCCGCCACCGGCAGCCGCGGCCTGACGTGAGGTCCGCTGGCGCCGGGCCACCTGGGGGTCACGCCCACGGGGCAGGCGGTACCAGACGTCGGCGCAGGCCTGCAATTCTTGCGCATCCAGCGCGACGCCCACCGCCTCCAGACCCTCGGCGAGTTGCTCGGGCCGGCTCGCGCCCACGATGGCCGACGTGATACCTGGCTGTGCGAGCACCCACGCCAGGGCGGCCTGCACCAGAGACTTGCCCCGAGGTTCCATGCGGCGCGCCAGTTCATCGACCGCTGTGAACACGGGGTCGTTCCAATAGCGGCGGCGGTATACCTCGCCGTTGCGCGGCAGGGTGAAGCGCGTGCCGGGCTGCGGCTCCGCCCGCCAGCGGGTTGTAGGCGATGACGCCCACGCCGTGGGCCCGGCACAGGGGCAGGATCTCGTCTTCGATCATGCGGAACAGCAGGTTGTACCACGGTTGGGCGCAGTCGTAGCGCGCCAACCCGAGTCGTTACAGCCTGGTCTTTACCGCGTTCAGCCCATGAATCCCATCCGCCACCACCTTACGGCAGGCAGTGGCCGACCTTACCGATATAGATACCAGTGGAGGTGTGCACATGCACGAGGACTTTCAGGGACGGCACTACCGGGGTCGCGGCGATGCCACGGCGCTCCAACTGCTCGATGTCGCTCGGCGGATGTTCGAGCCCGATCCGCAGTACGAGAACCTATCGATGCTCTACACTCCGGCCTGGAACGGGCTGGTTGAGGGACCGAAGTGGAACGCTTGGTGGATCCAGAACAGCTACGGAACGACATACAGCGCGCTGCCCTTTCTACAGGAGCCATTCCTCACGTTCCTGCAGAACGCCCAGGACCTATGGTTCGACCAGATGGGTGATGGGAAACGGACCGGTGGTCCGCGCGGCGAGGTTGCGCCTGACGGCTCGCTGTGCGACGCAGCGCGGCCCGGCTGGGTATTCTACAAGCAAGGGGACGGGCGGACCGCGCTGCATGACTGGGGGCTGGAGTTCACCGCTGCCGGTGTGGTCATGCAGGCGGAACTCCTACTCATTAGCCGAGAGCCCGCGGCGATACTGCGATACCTGCCCCTGTTGGAGCGCTGCATCGCCTTCCTGAACACACGGCGCGACCCCACCACGCACCTCTTCCTGGCCGGTCCGGCGGCCAACCTGCTCGCGCCAAGCTATGCGGGAATTCCCCGCGGCGCGGACAGGTATGACCAGGGCTACTTGGCCGGCCTGTCCATCACGTACCTGGCAGCGTTAGACCGGCTGATCGAACTGGAGAAACTCGCGGGAGCGGTGGGACAGGCCGCAGCGTATCAGCGTCAGCGGGACGCGGTGCGCCGGAGTTTGCCGCTGCTGTGCGCCGACGAAGGGTACTTCGTGAAGGCGGTCGATCCGCAGAGCGGCGAGAAGCACGGGGTCTTCGGCCAAGAGCGCTTCGGCTATTTTGAAGCCGCGCCCAATCATGACGCCGTGGCCTTGCGCGTCGTGGAGGACGCGTGGGCGCAGAGAATTCATGCCCGCATCGCCGCCATCCCCGGTCTCCGACCGCATGGCCTAATGATCGCGAACTACCCCTCGCTGGACGACATGTACGAGACGAGCGACTTGTTCGAATTCGGCCGCTGGGTGAACGGGGGGCACTGGTCCACGTGCGAGGCACGGGCGATTCTGGCCTACTATCGGGTCGGTGCCTTCGGCGACATCTGGCGTTCGCTGCGGCAGTTGATGCGTTTCGCCGACGCGTTCCGGATGGACAACCCCCTCACCGACTTCGGCAACGACGTGTACTTTCCCAACGATCCCGTGCACCTGTGCTACGACACGCTCGGCCCGTTCGCGGCGGCCGTGCGCGGGCTGTTTGAGTATGTCTATACGGCAGAGGGCCTCACGCTGTTTCCCCACCTTCCCCCGGAGATCGGCGAACTGCAGCAACTCGATCCCATCCGCTTTGGTCCCAAACGGCTGTACCTGTCGGCCCGCGGCGCGGGCCCGGTGACCGAGGTGTGGGTCAACGGCGCGCTCTGGGAGTCGTTTGACGCCGTGAGCGTCTGGTTGCCCTTTGACCGCACGCCTGCCCGGGCCGACATCGTGATCTTGCTCGGTGACACCGCATCGGGCGTACCGCGCGGGGGTCGGCGGCGAGCCGGGGGCGCGGGGATCGCTCAGGCCGCAGCCGTGCCGACCGAGTTCGCCGAGGCCGCGCGGCGACTGCAGCGCGTGTCCGCCCAGTTGAGCGCGAACGGGCTCGATGGGTGCTATGAGGCCGCACATGCCCGTCTGGCCTTGACGGCGATCTCGACGCTGGGGCGGCGGCGCAGCCTGCTGCGGGAGGGCCGACTGGCGCCGTTGGCACCGGAGGTGCAGCAGGCAGCCGATGCGCTGTACG
>DAHWHT010000196.1 GCA_027335515.1 Clostridia bacterium | reverse complement strand
AGGTCCCCTGTATTCCCTTCGCCGCCCCGGGTAGCGACGAACTCGGGCACTTGGCGGCAGCGGCGGTGCGGTCGGGCGCGCGCGCGGCGCTCCTGGAGCGGCATGGAGCCGTGACCTGGGGAGAATCAGCCCGAGGCGCCTTTTTTCAGGCCGAGTTGCTCGAGTCTGTCGCTGCGTTGGCCTGGCGGCGTGCGTCCCTCGTGGGTGACGCTCCATGATCCCGTCAGGCCTGCCTGCGAACCTCCGGTGGACCGATGGCGCGCTGCACGTCCTTGACCAGCGGTTGCTGCCAGGCGAGGAGTCCTACCTCGTCTGCCGCTCTGCGGCGGATGTCGCTGCGGCTATTGCCGGCTTGGCCGTGCGCGGCGCGCCGGCCATCGGTCTTGCGGGCGCGTACGGCGTCGCCCTGGCCGCGGGGGAATGTGGGGCCGACACGACCAGACTCCGCCTGCTTGCCGATACCCTGGCACGCACCCGACCGACAGCCGTCAACCTGCAGCGCGGTGTGGATGCAGCCTTCCGCGCCGCCTTACAGCTGCCCGCGGGCGATATGGCAGCCCGCGCGGCGCTGGAAGCGGCCCGCGCGCTGCACCTAGAGGATGCAGCGGTCTGCCAGGCGATCGCCGAGGCCGGCGCGGATTGCATTTCCCCTGGGTCGTGGGTGCTCACGCATTGCCACACCGGCGCCCTCGCCACTGGCGGCGTGGGCACTGCCCTAGGCGCGATCGGCGTGGCACACAGCCGCGGCACGCTGCACGGCGTCTACGCCTGCGAAACCCGCCCCCTTTGGCAAGGAGCTCGGCTCACGGCCTGGGAGTGCGGACGGCGCGGTATCCCCTGCCGACTACTTGTGGACGGGGCCGCAGGCACGCTGCTGGCGTCCGGGCGTTGCCGGGCCGTGCTGGTGGGGGCCGACCGCATCGCGGCCAACGGGGACGTCGCCAATAAGGTTGGTACCTATCCGCTGGCCGTATTGGCCGCGCGCCATGCGGTTCCGTTCATCGTGCTCGCACCCTGGTCGAGCGTCGACGCCTCCCTTCCGGACGGCTCGCGTATTCCCGTCGAGGAGCGCGAGCCGAGTGAGGTAACCACGCCGGTCGCGCCCGCCGGCATCGCTGCGTTCAACCCGGCCTTCGACGTCACCCCGGGATCGCTGGTTTCCGCCATCGTTATGGAGACGGGCATCTACAGGCGGCCGTACGCGTTGCATCGGGAGGCGCCGAAGCAAGGGGCTTCGGTCGTTCCCTGAGCGCGACCCCGAGGCATCGTCCCGGCCCTGCCCCTGAGCCCATGCCCGCGCGGTCGGACGGCGGGCGCGGAGGTGTGGTCCGTGCTGGAATTGCGCGCCATCCGTCAGGATCCTGCGAGGGTACGCCGCGCCATCGCCACGAAGCACGAGACGGGCGCCCTGGAGGCTCTGGACGAACTTCTGTCTGCCGACGCCGACTGGCGGGCCCTGCTGGCGGAAGCCGAAACCCTGCGCGCGCGGCGCAACGCGCTCTCCACACAGGTGGGCCGCGCCCGCCGCGCCGGGACTGCCGTGGATGCGGACGTGGATGCCCTGATGGAGGAGTCTCGTCACGTCGCAACTCGGTTGAAGGAAGTGGACGAGCGTCTGACCCCGGCCGAGGCCCTGGTGCGACAACTGCTGCTCGCGATCCCCAACGTGCCTGACCACGAGGTCCCTGAGGGGCCCGATGAATCGGGAAACCGTGAAGTGCGGCGCTGGGGGGAGCCGGCGGTGTTTGCGTTCACACCCCGCGCCCATTGGGACCTGGGGCCCGCCTTGGGTGCGTTAGACTTCGAACGCGCGGGGAAGGTGGCCGGCGCTCGCTTCACCGTATTTCGACATCGCGGTGCGCGCTTGGTACGTGCACTGGTGGCGTTTATGCTTGACCTCCACGTACGCGAGCACGGCTGCATCGAGTTGCTGCCCCCTTTTCTCGTCAATTCGCCGAGTATGCTGGGCACGGGCAACTTGCCCAAGTTCGGTGACGACGCTTTTACTGTGGTCGGGAAAGACCTGTGGCTCATCCCCACCGCCGAGGTCCCCGTGACCAACCTCTACCGGGACGAGATCCTGCCCTCGGGCGCCCTGCCCATCCGGCACGTGGCGCACACACCCTGCTGGCGGTCTGAGGCGGGTGCGGCCGGGCGGGACACCCGGGGGCTTATTCGTCAGCACCAGTTCGACAAGGTGGAGGTGGTCCACTTCACCAGGCCCGAGGATTCACCCCGACACCTTGACGAGATCGTGGGCTCTGCCGAACAGGTCCTACAGCGGCTCCGTCTGCCCTACCGCGTCGTGGAGATGTGTACGGGCGACCTCGGGTTCAGCCAGGCGCGCAAGTACGACCTCGAGGTTTGGCTCCCGAGCTACGGACGGTATGTGGAGATCTCCTCCTGCAGCAACTACCGCGATTTCCAGGCGCGCCGCGCCAGCATCCGGTTCCGCGGGGGGCGGGACGCCGGGCTGGAATACGTGCACACGGTAAACGGTTCGGCGCTGGCCGTGGGGCGCACGGTGGCCGCTTTGTTGGAGAACGGCCAGACTGCGGAGGGGGGTGTCCGTCTGCCGGAGGTGCTTGCGCCGTATTTGGCGGGCGAACTGGAGTGGGGCCCGCCCGCCTCTCCGTAGCCCGCGCTACCAAGCCGGCGCGTCGATTAGCATGCCGAGCTACGCCGCCGCCGCGCCGCGGGAGACGGCCGGCACGGGTGGGCTGCCTGGCACGGCCCCCGGTGCCGTGCTGCGGCCAGGGGTCGTGGACGATCGGGCGGTGGTGGACGACCCGACCCCCACGGGCGGCCAGTTTGGCCGGATGCCGCTGCCTCGCGGGTCCCGACGCACCGCTGGCCCCATCGCCCACAGTTGCCCCAGCGTGACCAATCGCCAACCGCCACGGTGCAGATCCCGGATGATCGACGGTAGGGCGAGGTCCGTTTGCCGGCAGGTATCGCTGGCGTGCAGCAGGATAATGGCGCCCGGAAAGGCCCCTGACACTACCCGCCGCACGATGACATTGACCCCAGGGTTCGTCCAGTCGAGGGAGTCGATGGACCAGATGATCGTTTCATAGCCCAACCCCCGGGCCGTCTCCACGACACGCCCGCTCCAGTCTCCGTTGGGTGGCCGGAAGAAGCGTACCGCGGTACCCCCGCTGTACGTCCGGAGAATGGTGTCCGCCGCACCCAGGTTGTCCGCGATCGCAGAGGTGCTGCGATCACCGAGATTGACATGCGCCTGCCCGTGGCTGGCAAGTTCGTTGCCGCCGGCCAAGATCGCCTTTACCAACTCGGGGTTGGTTTGCGCCCATGGCCCGGAGACGAAGAACGTGGCCTGTTGGTGCTCGCCTTGCAACACAGCCAGCACCTTGGATAGCATCTTGTCGCCCCAACTGACGTCGAACGTGAGCGCCATGGCCCTCTGCCGCGTCTCCACATAATACACGGGCTGCGCCGACTCCGCTGCCCGCTGGGCGCCGGCCACCGATACGCCGGCCAAGAGCAAGCCTGCAGTGACGGCAGCCGACCACCAGAGGCGTTGCGCGGGCTTTCCCCCCTCCCCGGTACTTCGCCCCAACCCCTGCCTTGCCGTGTTAGGCTGGTCTCTTTGTGGTCCCAGCATACGCCCACCTGGACTCGGCCTCTTGGCCAGTTCGGGGCGCCCTCGAGCGGATGCCGGACGACTCGTGCAAGGGATGCTGGCTTCGACGCGACCCAAACTTGTG
>DAHWHT010000167.1 GCA_027335515.1 Clostridia bacterium | reverse complement strand
CAGCACGGCGGGCCCGGCGATGGTTACGGCCCGCATGCCAGCATAGCTCACGGCGTGGTCCACCACCTGGCCCGCGTCGTCCAGGAGTTCCAGGCTCAGGTCGTAGAGGTGCGGGTCGCCCGGCCCCCAAAGCCGCAGTCGATCGGCCGGCACCTCCAAGTGCAGCCGCGGGGTGAAGTCCTGGTCCGCCGGGACGGTCGCCCGGCCCACCTCGCCGTGGGCGTCGCGGAGGATGGCGCGCAGGCGCAGCCCGGCCCGGGGTCCGCCGAGCGGCTGCACCACCTCAAAGCGGCGGTTGGCCACGTCCGGCGTGATGCGTGGGCGCAGCAGGTGCGATTGCGGAACCGGCTCAAGCCAGACGGTCTGCCAGATGCCGGTGGTGCGGGTGTAGTCGCAGTTGCGGTTGGCAAAGTGGAAGTTGCTCTGCTTGCCACCCGGCCGCGGCTCGCCGCGCGGCTCGCGGGCCCGAACGACGATCGTCGCCCGGGTCCCGGGTTCGGCCACCTCGCTCAGATCGCAGTGCATCGGGGTGAAGCCGCCGCGGTGGCGGCCGACCTCGACGCCGTTGACCCACACCGTCGCATCGTAATCGACCGCCTGCAGGTGCAGGTGGGTGCGCCGACCCGCCCAGGCGGCGGGGATCTCCACCGTCTTGCGGTACCAGACCGCCTGGAGAAAGTCGACGTGGCCCACCCCCGAAAGGGTGGACTCTGGGCAAAAGGGGACGGTGATGTGGCCGGCCAGCGGCCGCCCGCCCAGGCCGCGTTCCAGGCCGCTGTCGCCCTGGTCCAGTTCGAACTCCCAACGACCGTTGAGGCAAAGCCAATCGGACCGCATAAACTGGGGCCGCGGATAGTCCGAACGCGGCAGCACCCGCCGACTCCCCCTTGTGCGCCCCCGGTGGTCCCGACGGGGCAGCGATACCCGTCGGCGGGGTTCGATCGCGGAACCCACAGTCCTGCCGTCGAAGACAATGGTTCACAGCGGGCGGGTTGTCCGGCGGGCCTCGACGCCGCGGCGGGAGGGGGACGAGGGGGGACGAGGAGGGACGAGGAGGGACGAGGATCCGCACGTCCGGGGGCAGGATTGCGTCCGGCAGCGGCCGAAGCCGCCAGATGACCGAGCGCCCGCGACGACGATCCGGGGCGGGGGGATGACGATATGGCCGGCGCCACCGTGACCGTACAGGCGCGCGACGCCTGGCGGGCGACCTACCGGCGCGAGGGCTACCTCGTGGCGCGCGGCTTGCTGGACTGCGCCGAGGTGGAGGAGTTGCGCGAGACCTTCATGCGACTGCAGGCCGGCCCACCGATCCCGGGATGCTACGCCCCCGTTCCGGAGGCGGAGCGCGGCGGCGACATCCTCAAGGCCTACCCTCGGATGATGCAGCCCCACCGGGTGAACGCCACCGCGCGTCGCTATCTGCTGCATGCGCGCCTGTTCGACGCGGTGGAGGGCTGCCTGGGCGAGGCCGCGCTGGCGGCGCAGAGCATGTTCTACTTTAAGCCGCCCGGGGCGCGCGGCCAGGCATTGCATCAAGACGATTACTACCTGAAGACGCGACCCGGCAAGTGCATCGCCGCCTGGGTGGCCGTCGACCCGTCCGACGAGGAAAACGGCGGTTTGCAGGTCGTGCCCGGTACCCAGGATGCGGCCGTGCTCTGCCCGCACCTGGCCGACCCCGCGGTGTCGTTCACCAAGGACGAGGTGGATGTGCCCGCCGGTCTTCATCCACTGCCGCTGGCGCTGGAACCGGGGGATGTCCTGCTGTTCAACGGCACACTCGTGCACGGCAGCTTCCCGAACACCAGCGCCCGCCGCTTTCGCCGCGCCTTTATCGCCCACTACGTTCCGGCGTGTTCGTCGGAGATCGCCCGTTGGTACAATCCGTTGCTGACCCAGGCCGGGACCGAGGTTTTCCTGCCCGCCAACGAATGGGGCGGGCCGTGCGGCGAGGAACAGGACATCTGAGCGGCCCCGCGGGGGGTCGGCCCGCGCCAGAACTGCGCGCAAGGGCGTTGGGGGCGCACCCCCTGCGCCAGGGGCGGGCCGCGGGGGGGCCGACACGCCAGGCGGATTCCGCGCGAAACCGACGGGGAATGCGCGGATGCGGGCGCAGCGCGCGGCGCCAGGGCCGCACCGCGGTCCAGACGGTCCCGATGACCCCTGGTGGCAGGCGGTGCCGGCGGCCGGCGCATGGCCGCGGGACGGAGGCCCTACCACAGCGATCACGGACCACGGATTCGCACCGTGCGCCGCCGGGTTGGCGGCATCTTCACCCAGCAGGGGCCGTGCGACCAGCCCGAAGACGGGTCGGCGAAGTTCGGCAACCGGCAACCCGCGAAGCACCACCGGCAATCCTGAACCCCGGGCTGCGGCGGGGTGCGTCGCGCAACGCCGCGCCGTTCCCCATGGATTGCGCACCCGTGCGCGATACGCTGGACGCGGGCCAGGGGGCCGTGCCGGCTTCCACGCGCCGTGCGGGTCCCCTTGCTGCGCCTTGCGCAATGTCGCCGTTCGGCGTCCCGCCTCTGGGCACACCCGTTGGATGCCGCGGCGCGACGTCTGGGGATGGGGCCTGGTCGGGGGTGCGGCGCACTCGGTCCATGGCGCCGCGTGAGAACGGGTCCACACCCAGCGGCCTCGCGGGCCATCACCCGGACGGCACCGCACCCGAGATGGGCGGCAGGCTGTTTCTTCCCACGCCTTGGCTGCGCGGCTGAAGGAAACCGATGCCCACAGAGCCAGTATATGTGAGATGGCGCGCAGGAGCCGGCGACCCGCTGCGGAATCGCCGCGGTTGTCCGAAAGCGCATGAGCGGCGAACCGATTGCGATAAGGGGGAGACCCAGATGGGCGGCAGTCGACTGCGTGGACGTGTTGCACTCGGTCTGGCCTCGGCGATGGTAGCGACAGGCCTCGGGGGCGTGGCAACGGCGGCGTCGCTGCCGATGGTGGTCATTGCCCAGAGCTCCGAGTCTATCGCCAGCATCGGACCCAGCCACAACCCGTTTGGTCCCCTGCAGTCGGGCCAGACGCTGGCCGAGGTGTTCACCACCACCCAACCGTTCAACCTGGTGGGGGCGGTCACGCCGACCTGGACGACCAAGACGTCCGGTGGCACGCTTTTGCTGCGCTCCGGGGCAGGTCTGGGCGGCGCCGTCCTCGCGCAAAAGGCATTCACCAATGTCACGGACGGCGGGACGCTGACCCTCGGCCTCGCCTCGCCCGCGAAGGCCGGCACCTACACCCTGGAACTCGCCGACCCGACCGGGCCGAGCCCGCTGGGCACGCCGCCCAAGGGCGGCGCGATCGGCTGGTGGGGAACCAACGCGATGGTTGGCGGCGACTACGCCCTGGTCAATGGAAAGAAGACATCGGCGGAACTCGTCACCGAGTACCAGCCGGTCGCCGCGGCGACGAAGGCCACCACCGCGTCGCCCAAGGCGAGCGCGGGCGCGCTGCCCAAGACCGGACGGGGCCTGGTGCCGGTGGCGGCTGGGCTTCTGGCGCTGGGCGCGGGTGCGTGGCTGCTCTGGGCCCCGCGGCGTCGCCAGGGATTCTGACCGGCGGTATTGGCCTTATTAGGGTGGACACGCCGCCCGCAGGCGCACGGGCGGGATGGGGGAAACCCCCTGTTCCGCTCGTATGCTGCAGCGCGCGGATGCGGCACGGGCGCGAAGGGAAGGTCCTTGGTACGGCGCATTCCAAACGCATGCGCACTGCGGGCATGGTGGGGTGGCCCGCGTGCCCGACCACACCGGCCCACGCGCGGGCTGCCTGCCGCATCCTGCGCGGGAACGGCAATGGTCGCGCGCGGCCACCGCGTGGGGCGCGGAGCGGACCTCGTCCCTGGCTCCGCTACCCAGGGCGGCACCGGCAGCGGCTGCGGCGTGGCAGTTGCCCTCCAGGAGTGGGGCGCAAGGCGGTCCGCGGTCACGATGCCTGTGGCCGTGGCGTGGTCCTGGGGCCATTCAGGCGCCGGCCAGGGCGTCCTGATCCGGGCGCACGATCAAAACGGGCACCGGGCTGGTGTGGGCGACGCGGTCGCTGATGGCGCCGAGCATCCAAAGCACGGGGTGCCCCTGAAACTTCGGGTCGGCCGTCCGCGTCAGCGCCCGGCGTCCCATTCCGTGGGCGCTGAGGCAGATCAGGCCGCAGTGCTGGTCGACCGCGCATTCGGTAATGGTCAGAGCCGGGCGGCCCACGCGCACGTCGCTCACCACCAGCAGCGGCTTCAAGGAGGCCCCGATGCCCTCCAGGTGGCGCCAGGCGGCGGTGGCCGCGCGTTCCTCGGCGTCGGAGGATTGCTTTCCGGGTGGCAGATCGTGTTCGCCGGTGTGGAGGTGCCATTCCTGGCCACTGGGCACGACTTCCAGCAGCACCAGGGTGCTTCCGAAGCGTCGCGCCATCTCGGCGGCGACGGGAAGGGCGCGGGCCGCCTCATCGGAGCCATCCAGCGGAACGAGGATGCGGTCGAACATTCAGCGGGCCTCCCATGTTGCGGCGGGTGTGGGCCACGCCGCGCGGTGGACGGGCGGCGCCCTGGTGACCGTTCGCAGGGGTGGTGCCGCATCCCTGCGGGCCGGCGGCTGGACCCTTCCAGGCCGGACGCAACCTTGCGTCTGGAGGTGGCAGGACCGCCCGCGTGGGCCGCGTATCCCCGTCGTAACGTCGGCGGCCAGGCCGGGGGCGGCGGGGCCGGTGTGGGGGTGGATCACCGTGTCAACGCCGACGGCGCGTGAGCAGTATGCGCGGGACGGGGTGTACCTCTGGCGTGAACCCGTCCTTCCGGCGGATGTGGTGGCGCGGGCGGTCGCCGGAATGGATGCCCTAACGCGGGGCGACTATGAGACGGGGGTGGCGCCGCAGCCGTCCTTTTGGAAACCGGGGGACGACCCGCAGAAGCTGGTTAAGATCGAGATGCCGCAGGTGGCCAATCGGTCGATCATGGACCTGATCCGCCACCCGTCTCTGGGGCGGCGGGCGGCCGAGCTCACGGGCGCGTCCCGCATCCAGGTCTGGTGGGTGCAGCTTCTGATCAAGCCTCCCGCCGCGGCCGACGGCCGGGAAAGCCCGCATGTCGGGTGGCATCAGGACCGACAGTATTGGAAGCAGTGGGAAACCGACAGCGAACTGTTCACAGCCTGGGTGGCACTGAGCGATGTGACGTCGGACGCGGGTCCCGTGCGACACGTGCGCGGCTCGCATCGCTTTGGCCTTCTGGAGCAAGGCAACTTCTTCACTGAGGACTTCCGGCGCCAGGAGCGGGAACTCGTCATCCCAAGCGGTGAGCGGTGGGAGGAGATCGAAGCGACCCTGCCGCCGGGCGGTGTGAGCTTCCATGACCAGTTGACGCTGCACGGCAGCGGGTCAAATCGCTCCGGGGAGCCGCGGCGCAGCTTCGCCATCCACCTGCGCACCGAGCGCTCGCGCCCCGTGGACGATCAGCGTGCGGGCCTGACCTCCTTCATCGACGACCCGGCATACTGTCCGGTGATCTACTCCGCGTAAGGCGGCCCGGGCGCGGGGCGGCGCGGCCGACGGGGCGGAGGGTCGCGGTCAGGCGACCTGGGTCCAGCGGGCGTCGCCGTCGGTGGAACGCCAAAGGGACGTGGGGGTTAGCAGCCAAGCTGCCCCGCGCACGCCAAAGTCGCCGGCGCAGATGCCAGGCAGGGAAAGCTGCCATTGCCGCCAGCGGGAACCGCCGCCCGGGTTGTGCAGGAGGGACGTGCCATGGCGCGTGGGCTGCGCCACCCAGACGCTGCGGTGCCGGCCGGCAAAGACGGATGCCGTTCCCTGACCGAACGGAAACGTGGCGCTGGGCAGCCAGTGCCGCCCGCCGTCGCTGGTGCGCTGCAGGACCAGCGTGGGCGTCGAACCGCGGGCGGCGCGCAGGTCCATCGCCCAGCCGACGCTCGGGCTTGCAAAATCGATACCCAGCAACTGCTGGCCGCTCGGAACGGCGGCGCCCCGCGTCCAGGTGCGGCCGCCATCGGTGGAGGTTTGTAGGGCGGTCGGCCCCCCGGTCCCGGGGTTGGCACTGCTCACCAGGAGACCGGCGCGGGAAGTGAAAAAGCGCAGGCCCATCACGGTTTGACTGCGGTGACCCGCCGGCTGCCAGGTGCGGCCGCCATCCAGCGTGCGCAGCAGGAGCGGGTGGCAGCACCCGGCCTGCCCGCGCAGGGCCTTCCAACCCGCCGCCCAGCCGACCTGGTCGTTGACAAAGCTCACGTGGGCCAACCAGGCGTGCGTCGCGGCCAGGTGGGCAACCGGCTGCCAGGTGCGGCCGCCGTTGACCGTGTGCAGCACGGCGCCGGGATCCGATGCCAGGCCCAAGCCGAATCCGGCCTTCGTGGTGAGGAAGTCGATCGCCTGTTGGGGGCGAGGTGCCGGCAGCTGCTGGTGCCAGGTGCGGCCGCCGTTGGTCGAATGCAGCAAGAACCCCGCCCCGCCGCACGTTCCCAGGGGAGCGACGCCCATCCCGCCGATGGCCCAGACGTTGCTACCGTCCACCGCCGAGAGGGCGGCGATCGTCCAGCGGCGCCTTCTCCCGACGCTGGCCCAGTGGCGCCCCCCGTCCGTGGTGCGCGCCACGCCGCCCACCCCGTTGCCGGCACCCGCCTGGATGGGGATGAATCCCGTCGTGGGGCTCACAAACTCGGGTTGACCCTGGAAGCCGGTGCGCTGGTAGGAACTCGGCACCCGTCTCCAGGTGCGGCCCCCGTTGGTGGTGCCATACAGCGGCACCCAGCAGCCCCCCATCGTGCAGTATGTGGCGGGGGAGGGTTGCAGCCAGCCGTCCGCGGCGGTGGCGAACGACAGCAGCCCACCCCCCGCAAGCTTGCCGGGCAGGCCGGGCGACGACCAGGTGCGGCCGCCGTTGGTGGTGTGCTCCAGTGCCGTCGGACAGAGCCCCGGCCCCTGGGCGGACGCGCCGCACCGGATGCCCGCCAGCCAGACATCCTGGGCGCTGACCACGGCCAGGTCGGTGGCCGCAAAGCCGGACGGCAGCGCGGGCGTCGTCCAGACGGCCCCCCCGTCGGTGGTCGTCATCACCCGCCGGCAGGGCCGCCCCCCTGCCCCTCCGGCACTGCAGTCGACGATCGCCCAGCCGTGGCGGGGGCCCGTGAAGTGGATCGTCGGCCCGCTGCAGCTCGGGCTCCGGGCACAGGGCGTCGTCTTGCGGATCGACCAATGCCTCCCGCCATCCGTGGTGCGGGCCAGGATGTCGGCGCAGCCGGCTGCCCTGGTCGGGAGCGATTGGCAGCCCGCCGTCAGGCCGCCGAGCCAGCCGGTGCGAGGGTTGGCGAAGCTGAGGCTGTCCACCTGAACTCCCTTCAACCGGTGCCAGGACCACTGCAGCCCGCCGTCGGTCGTCGCCCCGACGCGACCTGCGGCGCCCAGCCAGCCGTCGCGCGCGTTGAGGAATTCCACGGCCGAAAAGGCGGAGGGCAGCGCGTGGGCCAGCGGGCGGAGGGTGGCGGTGCGGCTGGCGGTGACGGTGGGCCCCGGGACCGCCGCCTGTCCCCGAGGATGCGCCGACGAAGACGGCCCGCCGGCCGCCGTGGAAGAAGGCGCAACCGGTTGGCGCGGTATGCCGGAGGCGGCCGACGATCCGGACGGTCCGGGGGATGCCCTGCCGCAGCCCGCCACCGCAAGCGTCAGCGCGAGCATCGTCCAAGTGGTGCGCGCCCCCGCCATCGCCCGCCCCCCCGCTCAGTGTCCCCATGCGAGCCGCGCCCCGCATCCGCTGCCCCGTCCGTGACCTTCGGACGCCCACCTGCTGAAAGCGGTTCCCCGAGTGCGCCGCAGTCGGGGTGCCCCGCACGCGGCGGCGGGTTTGCGGATGGAGGTTCCACGGCGCGATCGGCGCCTGGCGTCGGGCGCCATTGCGCCGCGGACCCCCTTGGACGATGCTTGCGGCAGGACGCCGTGGCCGGCTGCGCGCCGCACCCGCTTGCCTGGGCCGGGCGCCGTGCGCACCCCACGCCCGACGACGCCAAGCGCGACCCTGGGGGTGCGAAGTCATGGCCGATGGCAGCGCGCGGGCGGCGGTGGACGTTGTGGTCGGGCGGATCGCGGATCCGCCGCCTCGTCCCCACGTGCGGTTCTTGGTGGACCGGCTGTGGCCGCGTGGCGTACGCAGGGAGCAGGCGTCGTGGGACGAGTGGCTGCGGGATGCGGCACCGAGTGCCGAGCTTCGCCGCTGGTACGACCACGACCCGTCCCGCTTCGGCGGGTTTCGGGAGCGGTATCTGGTCGAACTGGAGGCGCAGGTCGACACGCCCACCCTGCGGCGCCTGCTGGAGACCGCACGCCGCCAACCCGTCGCCCTGTTGACGGCGACGCGCGACCTGGAGCACAGCCAGGCACCGGTTCTGGCGGCATTTGTGCGCCAGCGTCTGCGCCAAGGTGTGTGAACGGCCACCCGGCCCGCGCAGCGAGTGGGGGGGGAGAGGCTCCAACCGACGTGCCTCGTGGCGCCGGCTCGCCGCCGCGGCGGTGGGCTACGGCCGCGCGGCCGCGGGTGATGCGTGCGGCCGCGGGTGATGCGTGCGGCCGTCCGGGCGGATGCGGTCCGGCGGCGTGGCGAACCGCGCGGCGGTTCCGGTCGTCATGGTGGATGCGGGCGTCGGGGCCGGCGGGCCCGCGGGTCGGGCGGCGCGGGCTGCGGGCCGCCGCCATCCACCCCGCATCGGCCACAGGGGGTGGGATTACTGGCTGCGGGCGTGCGGCACCCGCGGGTGCGACGGCGGGTTTGGCTCCTGGCAGCGGCGGGCGGTGCCGCGGCGATCGGCGGCTGCGGACGCGGCGTGATCGGCGCGCACCTGCGCCCGACCCCGGCGGCGCGACCCACGCCGACGGGATCCGTCACGGTTCTGCGCTGGCAGCCATTCGGCGGGGGGGGCCCGCCCGCGTCCGCCCCGCTCCTGGCGCAGGCGCGGACGGCGGCGTCCTCCTTTGTCGCCTCGCATCCCGGGCTGCGGCTGGAACTGGACGCCAACCGCAGCGACGCGCGCGCGGCGGTGCGCTCCGGGACCGGGCCCGATGTGGTCTGCGTGCACGGCGGCGGCGGCACCCTGGACGCCTGGCTGGCCGAGGGGCTGTTGGCCGACCTCCAAGGGTATGTGCAGGCGGAGCGGCTGGACCTCAGCGGCCTGTGCGCCGGCCAGCTGTCCTCGCTCTCCACCGCCGCCGGCCTGTTCGGCCTGCCCAGCGGTCTGGATACCGCCGCGGTCGCCGTCAACCTGGGGCTGCTGCGGACGTTGCGTCTCCCGGCACCGGTCCCCACCTGGGACTGGCAGGCATACGCTCAGTTGGCGGCCCGCTCCGCCGGCCCGGTCGCCGGTAGGGGCCGTCGCGTCGGCACGACGATTGGCTTCGCGGGGGGCATCCCGGCCGCTTGCTATTTCCAGGGTTTCGGCGCCTCTTTGGTGGATCCGGCGGATGCGCACCGCTGCGGGCTGGGCGCCGCCGCCGCCATCGAGGCCGGCCGCTACATCTACGGTCTGCTGCGCAGCGGCGCGGCCGCGCCGGGACGGGCGGCGCGGCGGTTGTTTGCCGCCGGGTTGCAGGTGGCGCCGCTGGCGTCGGCCGCGGACGCGTCGGCCTATGCGTCGGCCTGGCGCCACCTGGAGTGGGATCTTCTGCCCCTGCCGCGCTGGCCCGCGGGCCGCTTCACCTCCACGGGGGTGCGCGCCTTCGCCGTCAGCGCCCGCAGCCGGCAGGCGGGCGCCGCCTGGACCCTGGTGCGGTGGCTGTGCACGCGGTCCCAGTGGCAGCAGGCGATGATCGCGGCGGCGCTGCGGCCCCCCGGTCTGCTCGGCTTGTGGAACGTGTGGTTGACCCAGCTGCGTGCTTCGGTGCCCGCCCTGCGCGGCAAGCACCTGGAGGCGTTCGCCCTGCCGGCCGGGGTGCACGCCCTGTCGCCCGGGGGGGCGCGGTTTGCGCACGCCGACGCGTTGACGCGCACGGCGATCGCGACGGCGCTGCGGCGCCTGCAGGTCCAACCCCAGGCCTCGGTCGCGGCGACGTTTGCGCAGGCGGCCCGGGCGGCCGACAGCCTGCAGCTTGGTGCCGCCCAGGCGGCTGCAGGTGCCGGGGCGTCGGCCGCAAAAGCCTCCCCAGCCTCCGGTGCGGCGGCTGGGAGGGGCGGTGGCGGATGAGCGGGCCCTTGGCGGTGGACGGTGGGGACCCGGTGCGCCGGGCTCCATTTCCACACGGCGACACCGGTCCGGAGATCACGGCGGCCGACGCCCAGGCGGTCGCGGCCGTGGTGGCGGGGCGCCAGTTGTGGCGGTATGGCGGCACCCGCGTCCGCGAATTGGAGACCACGTTCGCGGCGCTCTACGGGGTCGGACCTGGGCAGGTGGCGGCCTCCAGCTCCGGGACGGCCGCCGTGCATTTGGCGGTGGCGGCCATCGATCCCGAGCCTGGGGACGAGATCATCGTGCCGCCGATCACGGACTTTGGCTCGGTCATCCCGGTCCTGGCGCAGAACGCCATTCCGGTGTTCGCCGATGTCGATCCCGCGACCTATTGTCTGGACCCGGAGGACGTGGCGCGGCGGGTGTCGCCGCGGACGCGCGCCATCCTTTGCGTCCACCTCTTCGGCCGGCCCGCGGCGGTGGTGGCACTGGCCGCGCTGGCGCGACGGTGCGGTGTGGCGTTGATCGAAGACTGCGCGCAGGCACCGCTGGCGAGCGTGGGCGGGCGCCTGCTGGGCACGTTCGGCGACTTCGGCTGTTTCAGCATGCAGCAGAGCAAGCACTTCACCGCCGGCGAGGGCGGGCTGACGCTGGCCCGCGACCCCGCGGCGGCGCAGCGCATGCGGCTGTTTGCCGACAAGGGATGGCCGCGCGAAGGCCCACTGCGGACGCACCTGTTTTTGGGGATGAACTATCGCCTCACCGAGATGCAGGCGGCGGTGGCCCTGCCGCAACTGGACCGGCTCGCCGAGATCGTGCGCCGGCGCCAGGAACGCGCCGCGCGGCTGGACGCCCTGCTGGCCGGTCTGGCGGGGGTTGCGGTGCCCGTGCCGGCCGCGGGCTGCCGCTCGGCATACTGGCAGTATGGGTTCAACATCGACCCCGCCGTGCTGGGCCTGGACGCACCGGAGTTTGCCCGCTTGGTGCGGGCTGAGGGCGTGCCCCTGGCCAGCGGCTACGTGCCGCCGCTGTATCGCACCCCGGCCCTGGCCGAGCGTCGGACGTATGGAACTTCGGCCTACCCCTTCACGGCACCGGGAGCACGGCCGCAGCCCGCCTTCGAACCGGGCCTCTGCCCGCAGGCCGAGCGCGCGGCGCAGCGGCTCTGCCACCTGCCCTGGCACCAGAACTACACCGACGCCGATGTGGACGACATCGGCCACGCGGTGCGCAAGGTGGCGCTGGCCCTGGCGGCCCGGCGGGCCGTCCGTCCGTGACCGAGGCGCAGCGGCGCACCCAGGCGCTGTATGGCACGCTGTTGGAGCGCCTGGGGCCGCAGGGCTGGTGGCCGGCGGACAGCCCCGAAGAGGTCTGCGTGGGTGCGATCCTGACCCAGGCGGTCGCGTGGACCAACGCGCATCGGGCCGTGGTGGCGCTGCGGACCGCGGACCTGATCGAGCCGGGGGACTTGGCGCGGGCCGATCCGCAGCGGGTGGAGGCCTGCTGCCGACCCGCCGGCTATTTCCGGGCCAAGGCGCGCAAGCTGCAGGCCCTGGCGCGGTTCGTGGTGGAGGCCGGGGGGCTCGCGGCCCTGGCGGCGCAGCCGACGGAGGCGGTGCGCGCCGCGTTGCTGGCGGTGCATGGGGTGGGCCCGGAGACGGCCGACGCCATCCTGTGTTACGCCCTGGGGCACCCGGCGATGGTGGCCGACGCATACAGCCGTCGCGTGCTTGGGCGCGTCGGTCTGCTGGCGCCGGACGTCCCCGACCGCTACGCGGCGGCCCAGGTCGCGCTGACTCCGTGTCTGCCGCCTGGGGCGGATGCCGCCTGGCTCGGGGAGTGGCACGCGCTGTTGGTTGCCGTCGGCAAACACTGGTGTCGGCCGCGGCGTCCGGACTGCTTGCGCTGTCCTGCGGCCGCGCAATGCCGCCACGCATGGGCGCATGGACCAGCGTTGGTCTTGGGCAGCCTACCGCCAAAAGGGAGTGGCGGCGGTGGATCAGGCGAGCGACCCAGGACGGCTTCCGATGGGCACGGGTGAGGTGGGCGAACCGGCGCGGCCCCGCCGCGAGAGCGGGCGTGCGCGCCAACGGCGCCAGCGCCGCGCCCAGACCGAGCAATCGCCGTTGTATGCGCTGAAGATCGAGGGGGCCAAGGCGCTGGGGCTGTGGGCCAAGGTCCAGGAGGAGGGCTGGGGGGCCCTCAGCGCGGCCGACAGTGGCCGGGTCGGTGGGTACGTCACCCGCATGCAGCGCCTGCGCCGCGGGTCACCCGCGGGGCGCGAGGGCGGCACCGGCGGCACCAGCGCCAGCGGGTGACCCCCTGCGCCCTTGGCGCGCGGCCCGGGGAAGGATTTGGTCGGCGCAACGCGGAACGCGGCTCCCGTGGGTGTGGGAAGGGGTGGGGCGCGTTCGCAGCATGACCGGCTACGGTCACAGCGAAGGCGGCGGGGTGCGCGTCGAAATGCGGGCGGTGAACCACCGCTATCTGGACGTATCCCTGCGACTGCCCGAAGGGTGGTCGTCCTGCGAGCCGCCCCTGCGGGCACTGATTGCCGCGCACGTGCGGCGCGGGCGGGTGGACTGCACCGTGGCCGCCCAGGCCCAGCCGGTTTCCGGCACGGCATTCGTTGACATCGACCTCGCCCGGCAATACCATGAAAAGCTGCTTGAACTGGCGCGGGCGTGTGCCGTGCCGCCGGGCGGCGACGCGGCGTTCCTCATGCGCCTGCCGGGGGTGTCTCAGTTGGTCGCCCCGGCGTCGGCCGCCGATCGCTGGCCCGCGCTCGAAGGGGTCGCGGCGCGGGCGCTGGCCGCCGTCTGTTCGATGCGCGAGCAGGAAGGCGGCGCCCTGGCGACGGCGTTGGCCGGGGAGATCGACCGTCAGGCCGCTGCCCTGGACGAGGTGCGCAGGGTGCTTCCCGAGGCACTGGCCGCGCAGCGGAGCCGCTTCCAGGCCCGCTTTACCGAGTTGAGCGGCGGACCACCGACGGCCGCGGTCGAGGCCCTGCGCGAGGCGGACCGCACCGACGTGCGCGAAGAACTCGTGCGGCTGGAGAGCCACCTCGCTCAGTTGCGGGCCACCCTGAGCGCGCCGGGCCCGGTCGGACGCCGGTTGGACTTCCTGGCGCAGGAGTGCGCCCGCGAATGGACGACGGTCGCGGCCAAGGCCTCGGTCCCCGCGATGGGGGTGCAGGCGCTCGAGGCGCGCTTGGCCGTGGAGCGCCTGCGTGAACAGGCGCAGAACGTCGAGTAGGGCGGCAGGGGCACGCCGCTGGGCGGGCCGGAGGGGGGTCTGGCGTGGACATTCGGCTGATCAACATCGGTTTCGGCAACATCGTCTCTGCCCAGCGCATCGTCGCCATCGTCAGCCCCGACTCCGCGCCGATCAAACGCATGATCGGCGAAGCCCGCGATCAGGGTGTCCTGATCGACGCGACCTATGGACGGCGGACGCGCGCCGTGATTTTCACGGACTCTGAGCACGTCATCCTGTCGGCCGTCCAGCCCGAAACGGTCGCGCACCGCCTGGGTGGCCGCGAAGTTCTGCATGAACCCGGTCACGACGGGCCGCCCGACGCGCCCGCAGACGACGATGCATCCGCGGACGGTTCGTCCTAAGGGTCGGCCGCCGCGTTGGGAGGTAGTTAAAATGGGAACCGACGGCGAACGCACGTCGGACGCACAGGATGCCGTGCCCACCGCGGACCCGGCGGCCGCACCGGCGGCGGGGGACGCGGCGGACGAAGCGGAGTCCGCCTTCCCCGAGGGATTTGACGAGTCCGAGTGGGAGGAGGGCGTGGATGCCGCCTACCTGCAGAGCAAGTATACGCTCGTCAGCGTGGCGGCCAAGCGCGCCCGCCAAATCCTCGCCGGCAGCCAGAGAAGGGTTGAGTCGCTGTCCGAAAAGCCGGTGACCGTCGCCCTGGAAGAACTCTCTGCGGGCAAGCTGTATTTCGAACGCATCGGCGAGCGGGGCCGATAGGGTGCCGGCGGGACGGCGCGTCGTCCTTGGTGTGGGCGGCAGCATCGCCGCGTACAAGGCTGCGGTGATCGTGCGCCTCCTGCTGGCCGCCGGAGTCCAGGTGCGCGTGGTCCTCACCCAGGCGGCGACGCGCTTTGTCGGGCCGGCGCTCTTTGCCGGTCTGACCGGGCAGCCGGTGGCCACCGACCTGTTCGAGGCGGGCGCGATGGACCACATCGCCTTGGCTCAGTGGGCCGAGGCGGGGGTGGTGGCCCCTGCGACGGCGGACCTGCTGGCCCGGGCGGCCGCCGGTTTGGGCGACGACTATCTCACGACTTGGCTGCTGGCCTTCGATGGTCCGCTGCTGTTTGCCCCGGCGATGAACCACCGCATGTGGGCCCAGCCCGCCATCCGCCGGGCCGTGGCCACGCTGGAGCAGGACGGACGCCGCCTGGTCGGACCGACCTACGGACCCCTGGGTGCGCCCGGAGAGGGCGAGGGGCAGGGGCGGCTGGCGGAGCCCGAGGCGATCGTGGCGGCGCTTTGGGCCTTGCTCGCCCCCCGCCGAGGTTCCCGCCTGGCGGGCAAACGCGTCGTGGTGACCGCCGGCCCCACGCGCGAGCCCCTGGACCCGGTGCGCTTCCTGTCCAACCGCTCCAGCGGCCGCATGGGGTTGGCCCTGGCCGAGGCCGCCCGCGACCGCGGGGCCCAGGTGACCGTCGTCCGCGGTCCCGTGGGGTTGGCGGATCCGGCCGGCGTCCGCGTGGTGGCGGTGGGTACGGCGCTGGAGATGCAGGCGGCGGTGCGGGTCGAAGCGGCGGGTGCGGCGGCGGTCTTTGCCGCGGCCGCCGTTTCGGACTGGCGGGCCCGTGCGGTCGATTCCGTCAAGTGGAAGCGTGGCGGTGCGGCGACCCTGACCGTGGAACTGGTGGCCAACCCGGATATCCTCGCGGAGCTTGGGCAGGACCCCCAGGGGCGGGTGCTGGTCGGATTCGCCGCCGAGGCCGGCGCGGACCTGCAGGAGGCGCGGCGCAAGCTGCAGGCCAAGGGATTGGACGTTATCGTGTATAACGACGTGCGCCAGCCGGACGCCGGCTTTGAGGTGGAGACCAACCGGGTCACCATCCTGCATCGCGATGGGGAGGTGGCGGAGGTCGGACCGCTGCCCAAGCGCGCCGTCGCCGAGGCCGTCGTCGACGCCGCCGAGCGCTGGCTGCCCGCGTGAGGGGGAGCCGCTGTCGTTGAGGCCTGAACCGATGGCGCGTTCACTGTTTCTGGCGGCGCCGCTGCCGCCGGAGGCCCGTTGCGCCGATGTCGCGGTGGATGCCGGCCCGGGGGCACCGGACCGGTTGTTCACCTATTCCCTTCCCGTCGGGGAGGGCGTGCGGCCGGGGCAGCGGGTCCTCGTTCCCTTCGGCGCCCGCGGGACTCTGACCGGGGTGGTCTTCGCCTTGCGCGACGCGCCGCCTCCGGGTCGGCGCCTGCGCCGCATCACGCAGGTGCTGGACCCCGACCCCCTTCTGGGTCCGGTCGAACTGGAACTGGCGCGGTGGCTGGCCGACGTGGCCATCTGTCCGCCCGGCTCGGCGGTGCGGCCGCTGCTGCCGCCTCCGGGCGAGGCCCTGCGCCCCGAACCCGTCTACGCTCCGGCCGCGGGGGCGCCGCCCGACGATGCGAAGCTTGCGCGCGCACCGGCGCAACGGGCCGCCTGGGAAAGGATCCGCGCCGAACCGGGACTGACCCGTGCGGCCTATCTGGCGCGCGGTGTGCGACCCGGAGCGATCGCGTCGCTTGTGGCGCGCGGCTGGCTGGAGGTCGGAGCGGCGCCCCGCCGCCGCGACCCCTTTGCCACGGCCTCGCCGCCCGTCGCCCCACCTGCGGAACCCACCCCCGAGCAGACACAGGCACTGGAGACCATGGCGCCGTTCCTGCGGCAGCCGCGCCACGGCGCCTTCCTCCTTTGGGGCGTGACCGGCAGCGGCAAGACCGAGATCTACCTGCGGGCCATCGCCCAGGTTCTGGCCGCCGGACGGCAGGCGCTGGTGCTGGTGCCGGAGATCGCGTTGACTCCGCAGACCGTGTCCCTCTTTCGGGCGCGCTTTGGCGGGGCCGTGGCCGTGCTGCACAGCGGGCTCGGGGCCGGCGAACGCCACGACGAATGGTGGCGCATTCGGCGGGGCCAGGTGGCGGTGGCCGTTGGGGCCCGCTCGGCGGTGTTCGCGCCGTTCGAGCGGCTCGGACTGATTGTCGTCGACGAAGAACACGAGCCGTCGTACAAGCAGGAGGAGACCCCCCGCTACCACGCGCGCGAGGTGGCCCTGTGGCGCGGTCGGCGGCTGGGCATCCCGGTGCTCCTTGGCAGTGCCACGCCGGATGTGGAGACCTATGCCGCCGCAGCCGCCGCGCAACTCACGCGCCTTGACCTGCGCCAGCGGGTCCTGGGCCGGCCCCTGCCCGGCGTGCGGCTCGTCGACATGGCGACCGAAGCCCCGGGCACCCTCCTGGGCCAGGCGCTGGTCGCGGCGATGGCCGACCACCTCGCCCGCCGGCGCCAGGTGCTCTTGTTTCTGAATCGGCGCGGGTATGCGCCGGTGCTCTTGTGCCGCGACTGCCGCTACCTCGCCCGCTGCCAGCAGTGCAGCGTCTCGCTTTCGTACCACGCCGCCGATCGCCAGCTGCACTGCCACTACTGTGCCGCGGCGCGCCCGGTCCCGGCGCGCTGCCCCGGCTGCGGCGGGCCGTGGCTGCAGCTGCGGGGCAGCGGCACCGAGCGGGTGGCCGAGGAGGTGGCCCGCCGCTTCCCCCAGGCGCGGTTGTTGCGCATGGATCTGGATACGACCGGCAGCAAGGGCGCCCACGAGCGCATTTACGAAGGCTTCCGCTCGGGATCGGCCGACATCCTGATCGGCACGCAGATGGTGGCCAAGGGTTGGGACGTCGCCGGGGTGACCCTGGTGGGGGTGGTGGACGCCGACACGGCCCTGCACCACCCCGACTACCGCGCGCCGGAACGCACCTTCCAACTGCTCTGCCAGGTCGCGGGTCGCGCCGGGCGCGGCGACGAACCCGGCGAGGTCATCGTGCAAACCCGAACCCCCGACCATCCGGCGGTGGCGCTGGCGGCGCGGCACGACTACGCGGCCTTCGCCGACCAGACCCTGGCGCTGCGGCAGGCCGCCGGCTTCCCACCCTATGGCCGGCTGATTCGGCTGCTGGTCTGGTCCCCGCAGGCCGCCGCCGCCGCCGCGGGCGCGCAGCGCCTGGCGGCCGCGCTGGCCGAACGGCTCCCCGACGGTGTGGACCTCTGGGGCCCTTCGGTCGCGCCCCTGGCGCAGTTGCGCGGACAGCACCGCTGGCACCTGTGCCTGCGTGGATCACCGGCTGCGGAGGCCGCGATGCGCGGGGCCGCGCGGGCGGCCTTGCGCGAGGTGGCGGGCCGGCTCGGCCGGGCCCGGGCGGCGGCGGACCCGAACCCCCAATCGATGCTTTGAGGCGGTGCCGCCACCGCGTCGCCAGGCGGAGAGGGCGGCAGGGAGGGATGGCGGCCCGGCCGTGGCGAAGCTGGACGCCGAAGGGGGAACGTCCGGTGCGGGTCGCGGTGCTCGATGGGGATGCGGCAGTGGGTGCCGCGCTGTGCCAGGCGCTGGCCCGGTTGGGCATCCGGATTACCTGCTTTGGCTCGCGGCCCGCCCCAACGCCGGAGTTCGTACCCGGTCCCCGCGACGACCCGGCGGCCCTGGGCGGACTTGCGGGCCGCTTTGACGCGGTGGTCGACTTCGGCGCGCGCGGCTTTGACGGGCCGGCGCTGGTGGCCCACGCGCTGCGGGGACGCGTGGGGCTGGTGGTGCAGATTGGGACCTGGCGCGTCTACGCCGGTGCGGCGGACGCCCCGGACTGCCGGGGCGGGCAGGGACCCGGGGGCGCGATGCCGCGTCCCTGTCCCGAGGACGCGCCCCTGCGGGATGGCACCGCGCTGGCGTCGGAGGACGGCTTGTGGAGCGCCCGGGCCACGGGCGGCTACCCGGCGACCGTGCTGCGCCTGGCGCCGCTGTATGGGCCGGGGGTGTCCCAGGCGCGGGAATGGCACGTCGTGGCGCGGCTGCGGGCCGGCCAACCCCGCATCGCCCTGCCGGACGGGGGTGGGCAGTTGCTGCACCGGTTGTTCGTGGACAACGCGGTGCACGCGATCGTCTGCGCCTTGGACCACCCGCGCGAGGCCGACGGGCACAGCTTCAACGTCGGCGACGGCGACGTGCCGACCCTGGCCGAACTGTGTCAGCAGGCCGCGCAGGCGGCGGGCCGGCCGCTGGAGGGCGTCCCCCTGCCGCTGACGCGGTTTGACGGGCACAACCCGTGGGCGACGCGGGCCCCGGTGCTTTTGGACACCTTTCGTCTGCGCGCGCGGCTGGGGTATCGGGATGCCGTGCAACCCAAAGAAGCCCTGGCGCGAACGGTGGCGTGGCTCTGGGAACTGCCGCTGGAAGACGCGCCGACCCGTTTGGCCCCCTATTTCATCCGCTGGGGCTGCGGCCACGACCACCGTGCGGAGGCCGACGCCATCCGCGCCTGGTCCGCCGCCGGGGGCGAGGCCGCGCCACCGGGGGGGTAGGGCGGGCGGCGCCGCAGGGCCGGGGAAGGGTTCCCGCCGACGGCCGAACGCATCGGGCGCGACGCACCGCGGTTTGTACGGACCGCAGGCGCGGTCATCCCGTCGGGGCGGCGGTCGCCCTGGGTCCCGGCAGGGGTGGGGCCGTCCCTGCAGCGGTGTCCCGGTGGACCCTGGTGCCCTGCTATG
>DAHWHT010000157.1 GCA_027335515.1 Clostridia bacterium | reverse complement strand
TAGTAACCCATGATTTGCCATCCCTTGTGTCGAAACGGGTCGCATGAACAACAACGCGTTGCGACCGACTGAGGGTTGGGAACCAGTCTTGGCGAATGCTCCGGTGGGAGCCTGTACGCGGGCTCCGTCGGAGGAGGAACGTCGAGTGCCGCTGGCGACCGGTGCAATGCCCAAAGAACTGGCCGGATACATGGCCATGTTTCGTTCGCTGTTTCCACGGAGTGAAACCTTCAAGAATGCGTGCGCCTACGTAGTGGGGCTGTTATCGAATCTGCCACGAAAGAATGGGGAGACGATGGCGGCGGCGATCGGGAGCGTGGCCAACAAGCAGGCGGTGCATCTGTTTCTGGCCACGTCCCCATGGTTGGCAGAAGAACTGGATCGCTTGCGGGTGGCACACGCCGTGAGTGTGGCCGCGACGGGGACGGACGGGATGCTGATCGTCGATGAGGTCAGCCAACTGAAGCAGGGCTCCTCAAGCGTAGGCGTCAAGCGGCAATATCTCGGCTGCGTGGGCAAGACGGCGAACGGCCAGGTCGTGGTGAGCGTGCATTACTGCGATCCACGGTTCGATTGGCCGGTGACCGGTCGGTTGTATTTGCCCGAAGAGTGGGCCCAGGACGCCGCGCGTCGGGTGGCAGTCGGTGTACCGGAGGACGTCGCGTTTCAGACCAAGGGGCAGATCGCACTGGAGTTGGTTCGCAAAGCCCTCGGCTGGGGGGTGCCGGCCGATTGGGTCGTCATGGATGCAGGGTACGGCGATCTGGGCGTACTGCGGGGCTTGGAACGGATGGAGATGGCGTTCTGTGTCGGGGTGCGCAAGAACTTCACGGTGCGCATCCCCGAGGAGATCGACGCTCTGGCCGCCTCATCGGAGGCAGCACCGACACACCGTGTGGAGGATATCGCTGCGGCACTGCCGGAGGCGGCCTGGACCGCGGTGACCTACCGGCACGGGACAGACGGGCCACTGACCAAGCGGTTCGCCGCGGTGCACGTCGTGGCGGCGACCAAGGACGAGACAGGCCCGATGGTGTGGCTGTTGATCGAACGGCCACTGGGGGACCGCCAAGAGTACAAGTACCATGCCGTCTTCCCCAGGCGGCAGGACATCTCGGTCGAGGAGATGGCGCAGATCGCCCACCGCCGCCCGGTGATCGAACGGTTCAGTTACGAGAACGGCAAGGGGGAAGTCGGGATGCGGGACTACCAGGGCCGGTCCTGGCAAGGTCTGCACCACCACTTGGCCCTGGCGATGCTGGCCCTGACGTGGCTGAACCTGCAACGCCAGCTACTGCCGGGCGGTCCCGTCACACCTCCCGACCCCGATGCCCAACCCCCGCGTCCGCGGCGCATCGCACTCACGTTGGGCGATCGCTCACTGACGGTACGAATGCCTGATCCACCAATGTCGATGGCGCCGCCACCGCGCCACCTATGGGAAAGTGTGCAGGCAGTGCGTGCTCGGTTCATCCAGTGGTGCACCATCAACGTCTTCGAGACTCTTGCTCAAAGTGGGGTAATCCTGACCATGCCGACGTTCGCCAAGCTCTGCTGATCCCGATGTTGCGGCTCAACCGCGACAGCAGCACTAAGACGCGCCGGTCCGCCATGCCGTTAGGGGCACCCGCCTCCTTGTGCCGACGTTACATGCCATGCCATGCCCGGTCACCACCGGGAGCCCCCGTGCCGAGCGCGCCCCCGGTATCGCGAGCGGTGGAGGTTCAGGAATCGAGCGGTGTGCCGGTGCCACCCGTGCACGGACCGCCCGGCTCGCCCCCTTGGTCCCCGCCGGCGAAATGTCCGATGAACTGGGCCAGGTGCGGGTCCGACGGGCTTTGGACACGCAGTTGAGCGCCCCACGCGCTAACCACGATGGGGGCAGGATCTCCCGGATACGGACTCAGGATCACGTATCGCTGGGCGTCCCGGTACTTGGACCGCACCAAACCGCGAAGCGCCGACACCTCAGCCTGTGGCAGGCTGGGCTGATACGTCACCCACACCGCCCCGTGCTCCATCGAATGCACCGCATTGGGGTTGGGGACGGGCTGATCGTAGATGCCGCAGTTGAGCCACACCGCCGAGTGTGCGCCGCCGGCGGGCGGTGTGCGGTCGTATTGGACGTTGCCGGTCACGTGCTGGTGGTTGGGCTCCGGGAACGTCTGCGTTCCGGCGGGCAGGCGCGTGCCGCGCACCGTCAGCAAGACGATCCCCGCCACCACGACGGCACCAAGTCCTCCCCACAACCACCCGGATCCCCTGGTACGCGTCCGGATGTAACGGCCCGGCTTGGACTGCCGCCCGCAGTTCGCTCCCGACCCTGACTTTCCCCCGGCTCCCTTCGTACCACCCACCACTGCTCCACCTTTGCACCGATCACTTTGGCGAAGCACCTGCCCGGACAGATCGCCGATCTTCACCGATCGGACGGGCGGCGCCAGGTGCCATACACCGCCCAGGCCACCACTGCCGCCAGTGCGAGTAACACCAGGGCCTCGACGCCGGTCGGCACGCCGCGCAGGGTGGTGGCAAGGTCCCCTGCCTGCCCTGTTGCCCAGCGGTTGAATGCGACCAGCCAGTCCGGCGTGTACGTTCCCTGCCCCGTTACGGCAAGGTACAGGGACAAGCCGCCCATGAGCAGGAACACCCCACCCGCCACCACATCGGTCCAACCGGCCGACCACCCGCCGATACGCCACCGCTTGGCGCCACCAGCAAACAGTCGCCGCTCGCCCAGGTGGAGCCGCTCCCAGAGGAGCGTGGCCACCAGCAACGGGAACACCATGCCGAACACATAGGCCAGCCCAAGGCCGAAGGCACCGGTGACCGACGATGCCAGCGCGGACATCGCCACGACGCCCACCAGCACGGGTGCGCAGCAGGAACTGGCCATTCCGGAGAGCACCCCGAGGAGAAAGATACCTCCGACGCCCGACCGGCCTCCCGGCTTGGTGCGGATCATCGGCATCGGCAGCATGAAGCCCCGCCCGCTCAGCGCATGCAGTCCAAGCCCGACCAGGAACAGACCCACGATTAGGAAGACCTCGCGGTGGAACCTACCGAGGAGTTGGCCCAGCGCGCCGATCCCCAGGACGATGGGCAGCAGCACCACCGCTACGCCGGCCGCGTAAACCACCGTGCTGACGATGAGCCGGAGCCGCTTCTGCTGCAGAGAGGCGGCCACGAACGTGGGCAGAAGCGAAACGACACAGCACGGAGCGAACAGGGCAAGGATGCCCCCGAGGAAAGCCGCGGCCAGGGAACTGCTGTAGACCAGGGCATTCATACCTGCCGCTCCCGCAACCACTTCTGGAGCTTACCTTCAGAGAGCCGTCCGTAGCCGAAGAACGATCCGTCCAGGTAGATGCCAGGGGGAAAGACGATACCATCCCGGTCCGCCAATCGGCGACCCTCCTCTGAGGTCCAAGGGATCTCGAACACCGACAGCGGATACCGTTCCGCGATGCGGGCAAGGACCTGCCTGGCATGCGCACAGAAATGGCAGTCGTTGGCGGTGACCAGCAGCACCTCGATCTCCCGCATCCTCAGGCGCTCCTGAGCGCGGACAGAATGTCGGCCACCGGTACGTGCATCTGGTTGAGCGAGAGACGCTTCCAACTGACCTTCCCCTGTCCGTTGATCACGAAGATGCTGTGCCGGTCGACTGCCCCCATGTTCATCCCGCCGGTCAAGTCGAAGATTCCGAACGCCGAGCCCAGGCTCCCGCCTTCGTCAAAGAGGATGGGGAAGCCCAGGTTCAACTGCCTGGCCAGCGACATGCTGACTGCGGCCGTATCCGTGCTGGCGGCCAGCACCTGCCCGCCGTTGGAGCGGATCGTCGCCAGATTGCTCTGCAGCTCCACGAGCTGCTCTTGGCACGGCCCTCAGCCGGCACCTTCATAGAAATACAGGATGACTTTCTTGCCCCTATAGGCGGACAGGGAGATTTGCGAGCCGGTTGTCGACGGGAGACTCAAGGTGGGCACCGCCGCGCCCACGTCCAGACCCACCTCAGATCCGGCGCCTGCCGACGGATGTCGCGCCATGGCGAATACCAGCCCGGCGACCAGGAGAAGG